>JASGCU010000006.1 GCA_030053935.1 Chitinophagaceae bacterium | reverse complement strand
TCAATATCTCGGAGTATCCCAAACGCAGACGGTTCTTATATCTCCCGCAGCTCAAGTGGTTACTTTCCCCGAAATCCCGATTGTCTATGTACACGAGGGAACTTATGTCTTGAATGCCACTTCTACGAATACTCTACCCATATTGTATGCTTCTTCCGATCCCAATATTGCATCTATTACGGGGAATACTGTTGTCCTCCATACCTTTGGAAATGTGAGCATCACTGCCTCTCAGCCCGCAGTAGAAAATTACTATTATGCAAGTAATCCCGAAACCCGTCTACTCACCATAAAAGACAGAACCGCTGTAGAAAATACTATAACTTTTCCTCTTGAAGAAATTCAATATGTAGACGATACGGCTCTTTTAGAGGCAACAAGCTCCAAAAATATTTCCGTTTCTTTTGAAATTGTAAATAATAGAAATGGAGCAAGCCAAAACATTGCATATTTTGATAAAAATTCTCAAAAAATTACCTTTTTAGATACAGGAGTTTTTGAAATAAAAGCATATACAGAAGCGTTTTTAAGTAGAGAAGTAAAGGTAAATCCCGCAGTCTTCACAAAAACCATCCGAGTAAAAATTGCTTATCATATAAGCGGTAGGGTTTTAGGAGCAGAAAATGAAATAGTTCCGGGATTTGTGATATTGACCAACCCCACCCTCAGAAAAACCCGAAGAGCGGAGCTTTCCAATGGGTATTTTTCGTTCAGAAATGTTCCTTCGGAATGGACTTTTTACTTGCAGGCATATCCCAAAGGATCCTCTGCAACAAGCTACTATCCTACCTATTACGGTTCCAAACAAGCCATAGTATGGAAAGATGCTGATATTATTACACTCCAGTCCAATCGTAGTGATTTTAATTGGCACTTCCGAAAAAAACCAAAGACCACTATAGGAACAGGCAACGGAACTATTATAGGTACCGTTCTTTTAGATAGCACCGAGAATCAAAATCGCATCTTGTATGGAAACTTCTTTGGAGCAGGGGTTCGCTATCCGTATGCAAATATATTTTTAAAAACCACCGCCGATAGCATTCTGCTAACAGATATTTCGAGAACCAATGGAGAGTTTTATTTTACGAAACTACCCGCAGGGTATTATAGAATAGCGGTGGATGTTCCAGGAACCCAGATGAAGAACCTCAATGATACTCTTTTTCTTCCCAATGAAGAAAATACCCTCTACATCACCATCGTTATTGGAAAAGATAATACCATAGAAATACTCCAACATATAGGAAAACTCAACCAAACCATCACTTTCCGTCCCGTTTATAAATATTATGGAGACGAACCGTTCCCCATTGCTGCTACTGCTACGAGTGGTTTACCTCTCACATTCAGATCCTCGTCTTCTATTGTGAGTATTGTTCAAGATATTGTTACCATACAGAAAGTGGGAACGTCTATTATTACTGCCTTTCAATCGGGAAATGAATATTATATTCCCAGCGACCCCGCCCCCCAAATTATGGTTGTTCAAAAAGCTTACCAAAGCATAACTATACAAGTAAATATAATCAATGACCTTCATAAATTTTCCGAAAGACGTGTAGTAATAAAAGCAATTGCTAATTCGGGATTGCCCGTTCAACTGATACCATCTGAACCCACTATAATCAATAGAGAAGACACATTTATTGTGAATAGTATTGCTTCTTTTAAAATAATAGCCATTCAGAACGGCAATGAAAATTATCATCCCGAGCAGGTATCTCAAGATATAATCATCAATCCCAATGCTATTGTAGTAGAAAACAATCATATCAAAATCTTCCCCAATCCTACCAATGATTATATAACCATTCAATGGGATAAAAACCAAAAGGTCTCTTACGTGAAAGTATATGATATAGAGGGTAAATCGGTAAATGTAAGGGTAGAAAATCTCCTGCCCCTACAGTTAGATATGAAAACATTGCTCAAAGGAGAATATATTTTGGTTGTATATGGAGAAAAAGGAGAAGTTTTGAAAGCAAAAAAAATAATAAAAAAATAATTAGCATCTGCAAGAAAATTCCTAAAACCCTCATTAGTAAAAGAATTCAATGTATTATTTAATAAATGAATAGTTGTATTTTTGTATATAATAGATAAAAAGCATTAATGACTCACTATAAAATATAATTTATGCAACAAATACTTGAGCAACAATATAATAATTTGCTGAGTCGTTCTGATAAAATATAAAAAAAACAAAATAATAGAAAATTTCCACATGCTAACCAACAATAAATAATGCAGTTATGCTAACCTTGGATTAAAAATTACAATTTAATATATTTTTAATTTTAAACCTGTCCCTTTGGGTAATTTGTAATATTACGGTCACTGCATTATGAAAGTAAATTAGTATAAATCAGTTTGAGTGTCACGGTTTAAATCGTTGTAAAGACAAGGGAATAAAGGGTTATAAAAGTTATGTAGGATTGAGTGTTTTAGCCCATAATTTACATCGTATTGGCAATCAATTAATCAGAATAGAAAAAGAATCCCAGTTAGTAAAACATAAAAAATACAAACATGTTGCCTAAACCAAAATATCTATGCAAATTTCTTGGCACATCAAGAGTAATTGTCTTTTAATGAATTTTTTACATATTTTATTAAAAGTTATTAAGAACCTCCTAAAAAATGAAACAAAAAAATATTCCAAAAAAATTTACTAACATTTAAAAAATAAGAGCTTTCTTACAGACAATAGCTACAAAAATAAATAAACACGTACAACCTTATCAAGCAATGAACTATTCATATCAAATACATTCTTTTGAAGAATACCAAACAGCTTATAAAAAAAGCATAGAAGATCCAGAAGGATTTTGGGAAGAAATAGCAACCCATTTTGTTTGGAGAAAAAAATGGGATACAATTCTGAATTGGAATTTTACAGAACCAAACATACAATGGTTCGCAGGTGCCAAATTCAACATTACAGAAAATTGTATTGACAGACATTTAGCATTGTTAGGAGATAAGCCCGCTCTGATATGGGAACCAAATAACCCCAGTGAAAGCCACCAAATCATTACCTATACAGAACTCCACCAAAAAGTTTGTCAGTTTGGGAAAGTTTTGAAAAACAGAGGAGTAAAAAAAGGAGATAGAGTGTGCATTTATATGGGAATGGTACCCGAATTAGCAATAGCAATGCTCGCCTGTGCCAGAATTGGTGCGATACATTCTATTATATTCGGAGGATTTTCTGCTCAAAGTATATCCGAACGCCTCCAAGATGCTCATATAAAATATATAATTACATGCGATGGAGCTTTCAGAGGACAAAAAGAAATCCCCCTCAAGTCAGTTATAGACGATGCTTTACTCAACAATAATACAGTAGAAAAAGTTATAATATTTCAAAGAACCCATACTCCTATCAATCTTGTAGCAGGAAGAGACCTTTGGTGGCACGAAGAAATAGAAAAAATAAAAACCACAGGCACTTCCGAACTAGCCCCTGAAATAATCGATGCCGAAGACCCACTTTTTATTCTGTACACATCTGGCAGCACCGGAAAACCCAAAGGAGTTGTCCATGCCGCAGGCGGGTACATGGTATATACTCATTATACTTTCATAAATGCTTTTCAGTATAAATCAGGATACATACACTTTTGTACCGCAGATATCGGATGGATAACAGGGCATTCTTACACAATTTATGGACCTTTGAGTGCAGGAGCAACCACCGTTCTCTTCGAAGGAATACCTACCTATCCCGACCCAAGTAGATTTTGGAAAATAATAGATAAATTTGGCATCAACATCTTTTATACCGCACCCACAGCCATACGCGGACTTATGACCTTTGGAACAGAACCTATCAAAGACGCAAACCTCAAAACCCTCAAAATATTGGGAACCGTCGGAGAACCTATCAACGAAGAAGCATGGCATTGGTATTCTGAAAATATTGGTAAAGGAAATTGTCAAATTATTGACACATGGTGGCAAACAGAAACAGGCGGAATCCTCATATCTAACATTGCAGGAATAACCCCTCAAAAACCCGCATGGGCAACACTCCCTCTCCCAGGTGTGCAACCCATTCTTGTAGATGAAAATGGAAAAGAAATAACACAAACCTCTGAAAATATCAGCGGAAATCTCTGTATCAAATTCCCTTGGCCCTCTATCATTAGAACCACTTGGGGAGACCACGAAAGATGTAAGAAAAATTATTTTTCCCTCTATCCAAATCTTTATTTCACAGGAGACGGGGCTATCAAAGACACAGATGGTAATTATAGAATTACAGGAAGAGTGGACGACGTTCTCAATGTAAGTGGACACAGAATAGGAACTGCCGAAGTAGAGAATGCTATTAATATGCACGAACAAGTTGTGGAAAGTGCCGTGGTTGGATTCCCTCACGATATAAAAGGACAAGGGATTTATGCATATATCATTCTTAATAAAACCATTGCTCATCCCGATGAAGTCAAAAATCAAATCAGAGCAACAGTCGTAAAAGTAATAGGTGCTATTGCAAAACCCGATGTAATACAGTTCGTTTCGGGATTACCCAAAACCCGTAGCGGAAAAATAATGAGACGCATTTTGAGAAAAATAGCAGAAAAGGATATACCAAATATCGGGGACACCTCCACACTCATAGACCCTGCTGTGGTAGAAGAAATAATAAAGAATAGTACTACATAACCAATGATTTCAACTGTTGTCTCTTTTTTTATTTTTCTTTGTAGAACTTTGTAATTACGGTATATTTTTTTTATTTATTACAACAAAGCGGATATAAAATGGGCAGTATAAAATAATTCATCATTGACCCCACTCCGAAGAAAGAGTCACTTTTGATACACTTATAATTTTGTAGCTATTCCATTACCAATAATTTTACAACTCACTATTTTTGTAAAAAGAACCTTTCAGAGCAAGCCCAATACTTATTTGTTCAAAAAAGAATAGAGAACCACCAATTTCATAAAAATAACTCTATTAAATGAATGAAAAAGATACTTTTATTAAAAAAAACATTACAAAAACAGTTTTTTTATCAAAAAATCAATAAAATATTAACTATCATCTCATAAAATTATAAAGTAAAAAAAAAAAATGTAATATGCACTTATTATATTTTAATCATTAGAAACGATAATCAAAATATTCCTGGTGACGTAGCTCAGTTGGTAGAGCGTAGGACTGAAAATCCTTGCGTCGGCGGTTCAAGTCCGCCCGTTACCACACCATATACATTTTTTTGTCATTGAAATAAAAATAATGTATTTCACACCAACAATTAAAATTCCAAAATCATTCTCTTTTTCACAAACACCAATAAAAATATAATAACCTATTACATTACTCTCTCATTTCCATTACCAATGTTTTATTATATATTTGATTACTTAGAAACAAGATTTCAACTATTTGGTGCCAGTGTTTTTCAATATCTTTCTTTTAGAGCAATAATGTCAATGCTTCTTTCTCTTGTTATAACTATTATATTAGGGAAGTATATAATCCGTTTTTTAAAAAAACAAGAATTTAAAGAAACTATTAGAGATTTAGGATTTACAGACCAAACTCAAAAGAAAGGAACCCCAACCATGGGAGGAATTATCATAATTATGGGCATAGTTATACCAACTATATTATTCGCCAACATAGAAAATATATATATAATCTTGCTTCTGTTTACAACCCTCGTAGCCGGAATGATAGGATTTATAGACGATTATCTTAAAAAAATAAAACAAAACAAAACAGGACTCAGTGGTATTTTTAAAGTTATTGGACAAGTTTTTATAGGAACAGTAGTCGGACTTGTGCTTGTATTCCATGATAAAGTAATCGTTAGAGACTATTATAATGATATGGTAGATGGAAAATTAGTAACCGCTTACGAAGACATAAAATTATTAGTAACTACTATACCTTTTTTCAAAGATAATGAGCTAGAATACGAATATGTATTTAGCTTTTTAGGTTCCTATTATTGGATAGGGTATGTATTATTAGTTATTTTTATAGTTACCGCTATTTCTAATGGAACCAATATAACCGATGGGTTAGACGGTCTTGCAGCAGGAATTTCGGCTATTATAGCTACAACACTTGCAATATTCGCATACCTATCAGGCAATGTAGTATTTTCGGAATACCTTAATATATTATATTTACCAAACACGGGAGAAATTACCATATTTTGTGCCGCATTAATAGGGTCATGTTTCGGATTTTTATGGTATAACTCTTACCCAGCACAAATTTTTATGGGGGATACAGGCAGTATTTCATTAGGAGCAATTTTAGCTGTTTTATCAATCATAATAAGAAAAGAACTTCTAATTCCCATCCTATGCGGTATTTTTGTCATAGAGAATATTTCCGTAATTTTACAAGTTTCTTATTTTAAATACACAAAAAAAAAATATGGACAAGGAAAAAGAATCTTTCTTATGTCCCCACTCCACCACCATTACCAAAAAAAAGGAATCCACGAAGCGAAGATAGTTTCTCGCTTCTGGAATGTAGGAATTCTTTTAGCTCTCATCTCCCTTATGACACTTAAGCTTCGCTAAGAAATGAAAGAATCACTCTTTATTACATACACAACATCACCAAACACTGACATTCCTACTATACAATTAAGCCCTTCCAAAAGCGAAAGCAACCGTGCCTTAATAATACAAGCATTATCTAAAAAAAATAGTATACTCCACAATCTTTCTGATGCTCGAGATACCAAAACCCTATCTCGTTTATTACAAGAAAATAATAAACTCATGAACGTATTAGACGCAGGAACTGCAATGCGATTCTTAACAGCTTATCTATCCATACACGGAGAATCACATATACTCACCGGTACAGAAAGAATGCAACAACGCCCTATTAAAATACTAGTAGAAGCTCTCAAAAGTATAGGAACATCCATCGAATACCTAAACAATGAAGGATTTCCACCCATAAAAATTTCTCGTTTACAAGAACAACAAAAACATCGCATCTCTATAAATGGTAGCGTCAGCAGTCAATATATATCCGCATTATTAATGATAGCTCCTCGCCTACCAAAAGGATTAGAATTAGAAATATTAGGAAATATAAGCAGCAAGCCTTATATAGAAATGACATTACAACTGATGCATATTTTTGGAATTCAATACACATTTGAAACCAATATTATAAAAATACCTCACCAAGAATATCTTTCCAACGAATATACCATAGAAGCAGATTGGTCAGGCGCAAGCTATTGGTTTAGTACGATTGCCCTATCGCAAAATAAAAAATTAAAATTACTAGGACTACGAAAAAATTCTTACCAAGGCGATAGCTATATAAGAGAAATAATGGAAGGATTAGGAGTAAAAAGCACTTTTAGAGGTAATGACTTATATTTAGAAAAATACCAAACAAAATCAGAACTTACTTTGGATTTTACATCCTATCCCGATTTAGCACAAACAGTTATTGTCTGCGCATCTTGTTTAGGAATAACACTATTTATATCAGGATTAGAAAGCTTAAAAATAAAAGAAACAGACAGAATAACCGCTTTACAAAAAGAATTAATAAAATTTGGATCCCGATTAGAAGAAACTGAAACAGGTAAATGGGTACTAACACCCCCACAAAAAAAAAATACCTATCCTATAATACATATCGAAACATACGAAGACCACCGAATGGCAATGGCTTTCGCACCTGTCGCACAAATTACCCCCTTAGAAATAGAAAATCCAAATGTAGTAATAAAATCATACCCAAATTTCTGGGAAGAATGTAAAAAATATGGATTTATTTGTAACAGAAAAATGTATAATTCTTGATTTCAAAAAAAATACTATTTTTAAAAACCCTACTCATCCTATTAAAAATTTCTAATAGAAATAAAAAATATTGTTTTTTTTATCTTTTTATATAAAAAAAGCTTTTTTAATTATTTTTTTTATTCTCAATAAAACACAAAAAATAAAAATATTCTAAATTATTATTATTTTAGTTTCTATAATAAAAATACAAAATACATTGAGTATTGAAATGAATACATAAGAGAAGCAACAAAATAAAAAATAAATATATTGCATCTCGCATAATAGCAAAAACACGCAATTAAAAATAATTACCCATAATAAATAATTAAAGTTAAAAGTAAAAATAAAAAAATGAAAAGAAAAGGAGATAAAAATTTTAAATATATTTGCTTGTTAGTATTGGGAAGTATATTTTTCTCATATAGCTGTGGAGAGGTTACCCCAACAAGTACTTCACCCGGGAAAGCAAGTACAACTACGGGACAATCGTATAAGTACACTAAAAAAAGTTCCGATGTAGCAGACGAAACCTCTGGATTTACTTTACATAGCTTTAGAGGACAACCATCGGGACCTAACTTAGCTTTTATAGAAGGAGGACGTGTAGTTCTTGGATCTTACGAAGAAGATCTTATGAATAGAAAAGATAATATTGAAAGAACGGTAACGGTTGCATCTTTTTATATGGACGAAACAGAAGTAGCAAATATTCACTGGTTAGAATATCTCAATGACCTACAACAAAAAGGTGAAACAGATAGATACCAAAAAGCTCTACCTGATACCACAGTTTGGTACCGCGTTTTAGCATTTAACGACCCATATATTGATCATTATTTTAGATATCCAGGCTTTAGATTTTATCCTGTAGTGGGAATTTCATGGACTCAAGCTGTAGATTTCTGTGCATGGAGAACAAACTTTGTAAATAACGATTTAGCAAAAAAAGCTGGACTTATTGATGAAGACAGCGAAGGTGAAAGCGGAGCAGAAACATCAACAACACAAAGAATACCATTAGAAACAGGAGTAGTACTCCCTAATTATAGACTACCAACAGAAGCAGAATGGGAGTACGCAGCCCAAGGATTGATAGGCGTTCAATGGTTGGACGAAAATCAAACTCATAAAAGAATATATCCATGGGACGGGCATTCGCAAAGAAATCCTTACGGAAAAAGACAAGGATATTTTCTCGCTAACTTTAAAAGAGGAAGAGGGGACTACGCCGGTATAGCAGGAAAACTAAATGATGGTGCAATGATCACTACCTCTATATACGACTATCCGCAAAATGATAATGGACTATGGAACATGGCAGGTAATGTAAATGAATGGGTGTACGATGTATATAGACCACTTTCTTTCCAAGATTTTGAAGATTTAAATCCCGTGAGAAGAAACGATTTTTTAGATGAAGATAAAGGATATGACACTCAAAATACACTTATTTCAGGAAGTATAAGAGTATACAAAGGGGGTTCATGGAAAGACGTTGCTTATTGGCTATCCCCAGGAACGAGAAGATACTTAGAACAAGATTCATCATCAGCTACTATTGGTTTTAGATGTGCTATGATACGAGCTGGCTCTAATTACTAATCATAAAAAATGTAAAAAAGAAGGGGCCGAAAAATCACTTTTGACACACTTGTAATTTTGTAACTGTTTGATTATCAATACGTTTAAAATTAAATATTCGTGCAAAAAAGAACTTTTCGATCTCTCTTTTTTTATAATTTCTTAACTATTAACAAACATCTCATTTATACGAATATAATCATTCCATATACTTTTAAAAACCATATTTATTATATCACCCCTCAATTATGGAAATACATATAGTGAATGGACCAAACTTGAATCTTTTGGGAAAACGAGAACCATCTATTTATGGATTTGACTCTTTTGACTCTTTTTTTGAAAAATTGCAAAAAAAATTTTCAAATATATCCTTGGTGTATTTCCAATCAAACCACGAAGGATATATGATAGATTATATCCATAAAATTGGATTTACAAGTAATGGAATTATATTGAATGCAGGCGGACTAACCCATACTTCTATTTCATTATCTGATGCAATAAGTGCTATTACAACACCAGTTATAGAAGTTCATATT
This sequence comes from Chitinophagaceae bacterium, assembly GCA_030053935.1. Lineage (NCBI taxonomy): Bacteria > Pseudomonadati > Bacteroidota > Chitinophagia > Chitinophagales > Chitinophagaceae > Chitinophagaceae bacterium. The sequence goes on along the minus strand of JASGCU010000006.1, from coordinate 50,510 downwards.
TCTAATATATATTCTCGCGAAAATTATAGACATAACAGTTTTTTAACCCCAAAATGTAAAGGAATAATTAGCGGACTTGGGTTCTCTGGATATATATTAGCGGTTCAATATTTTTTAGATTCAGAATGAAAAAAATCCCTTCTATTATTTACTCCCCTTACCCAAAAATATCATAAAATTTTATACCTTTACATTTTAAATGTTAATAAACTGTACACTCATTTGAATTACGGAAAATTTTGCTGATCTAATTCTGATTATTTGATTTGTTCTAACTCTTATACAAATGTAACAGGAATGGCATCGCTTCTTGACATAAAACACGTTAAAACTACAAGAGCATTTATCTCAAGGGGATTTTGATAGTAAGTATTTATGGGAACAAGCCAAAGTTTATGTGAAATACATTGCACAATCGGGTGAACTAACAACTTTGAGTTTTGACGATTCTATAAGAGGAAAAACGTTATACAGATGAGAGCGAATTAAATTGTTGCATTTTGATCACACACTTGGAAAATCAGTAAAAAGAATAAATTTTTTATCGACATTGTTGGAAGTTGGCAATATACGTATTCCTGTTGGTTTAGAATTCATCAAAAAAGATATATTTGTAGATGATCCAAAAACAGGGAAAATCGTAAAAGCAGTGTAACAAAAAATGAATTATTGAGAAAAATGCTTCAAGAATATTACGGAAAAATGCATTTTAATTATGTTTTGACGGATAGTTGGTTTAGTTCCATTGAAAATATGATTTGTTGTAAAACAACGTGTAAATCAGATTTTATAATGGCATTAAAAAGTAATAGATTAGTTGCATTAACACCGGAGGATAAAGCAAATAAAAATTTTATAAGTATTAAAACGTTACGCACAGGACAGCAGACTGTGGAGGTTTGGCTAGAATAGTTAGATTTTCCCCGATGTTGCTTACAAAGCAAGTTTTCAAAAACGAGAATGGTACAATCGGCAAGTTGTACTTGACTTGTAGCGATTTAAAATTAGCATATGAAAGAATAACTACAATCTACAAAAAACGGTGGGGAGTGGAAGAATATCACAAATCAATAAAGAGTAATACAGGGTTTGCAAAATCTCCAACAAAAACTATCAAAACGCAAACAAATCATTTTGTATTATCTATTGTTGCCTACATAAAAATGGAATGTTTAAAACAAAGGACAAAAAAGAACCATTTCGCAATAAAATTACAAATTTATTCAGCAGATCAAAAATCAGCATTATTTAGAATTGAATGAAATTAAAAAACTCCAAAAAAGAGCATAAAAAAGTTACCAACCATTAAAATATTAAAATAAACTTTTTGAAGATATTTTTTGCGTAAGGTGAGTGAGTTAGTAAAACCCGAGTAAAAATTAATACCAACAGCACCTAATCAAAAATAACTACTCATCAGGTATTTTTACAAAAAATCTAATAAAAGTATATTTTTATTACTAAACACATAATAAAACGCCAATTTCATTACGAAAAATGCAATAAACAGTGTAAAGCAAGTAATAAAATAGAGAGAATGACCGAAAAGTCACTGCTGATACATTTATAATTTTATAAAATTTGATTATCAATAGTTTAAAAACTCAATATTTATGTAAAAAGGACTTATCTGAGTGGAATCAAAATTAAGAGTTTTCTTGTAGACAGTAAATAGAAAGTTTATATTTTCATACCTATATTATAAAGAATGCTATATTATTTAAAATAATATTATTTTTGCAAAAAATAAAACATATAAAAACAAAAAACATTCTTATAAAAAAATTTTATTACTATACCTTTTTTTACAATGAATAAGACGATTTTTACCATTACCATTAGTATTTTGTGCGGGTTGCTTTTTGAGAGATGTATTGAAGAAAAAGATAATTGGAGTAATGAACCGATTACCGAAAAAATAGGAACTCTTTTGAAAAAGAAAGATTCTGTAAGCATTTTTTACAAATATGTTTTTGATTCTACCCAAAAAATATTTAATTTAGACAGTTTGATTAGAACCACAAATATCTCTAAGGAAGGATATACCGGCCCTGGATTTATTGTTTTTGCACCTACGAACAGTGCTTTCAATAGGCTTGCCAACCAATTAGGAATTACCAATTTATCCCAAATAAAGAAAAGTATCTTAAAGGATATTATAAAATACCATATAGTGAAGGGAACTACGCAAAGACAATATCTCAAAGAGACTTTTCTTTCGTCCATTCAACAAGAGACGATGTCTTTTGATAATAATGGTATCATCAATACTTATCAGTTATTTTCAAAAACACCTGATAGTGTGGGGATTCGTTATTACGAAGGCGAAACAAGGGGTATAGATGGTATTATACAACCTGTCCAAAATGTTTTACTATCCAAAGATTTGTATGATATTGTAAAAAAAGTTCAGAATACTCCTGCAGAGATATTGCTTTGGAGAGAAGCAAAAAACAATTCTACATATAGCTTTGGTTCTATGAATGATATTTTTTTGCTAGCAGATAATACCTATACAACAGATCCTTTATTAGATTATCTTACCAATAAAAAAAATCCATACAAACTATTTTTAGTTTCCGATGTAAATATCCTATTAGAAAGTTATATGCGTTCTTTTAACACTACTTTAGCACGTAGTTTTATGCTTAATCATATATCAGAAAACACATCAGAAATAAATCGTGTGTTTAAATCTATACAACCTGTTGACAGCGCTTTTATAAAAATGGTATCAGGTAAATATATTTTTATAAAAAAAATAAATCCACCGGTCCATAAACCTGTTTTACTTTTTTCAAAAAACTATAACGGAATATTAGATACCATATTATTTATTCGCTACAAACAAGGTTTAGATTCTGTTCCTATATTAAAAACTCCTATTTGGTAGAAATATATGCCGGTGTTTTATTACAAATGCATAAAAATATATAATATACAGATATAGTTTACATTTTAATGTATGGACCTGTAGCTCAACTGGATAGAGTATCTGACTTCGGATCAGAGGGTTGGGGGTTCGAATCCCTTCAGGTCTACTCTTATTTTTATTAAAAATGTTTATAATAGCAAATGAAAGAATTAATAAAAAAACTTCAAAAATATGAAATACGTATTAGGAAAGCAGTAAACTCTCAAATGCAAGGCAATTTTCGTTCTTTATTTAAAAGCTCGGGAATAGAATTTGACGAGGTTCGCCCTTACCAATACGGAGATGATGTGCGTGCGATAGATTGGAATGTATCCGCAAAGGGACAAGGTATTTTTGTGAGAACCTTTAAAGAAGAAAAAGAGCAAACTATTTTGTTCTTGTTAGATGTCAGTGCTTCCCAAGAAATAGGTGAAAAAGGAAACCAAAAAATAGATATAGTAAAAGAAATATGCGGTGTTCTATCTCTTTCTGCGATGAAGGAAGGAAGTCAGGTAGGGGTTCTTTGTTATTCCGACCAAAAAGAACTCTATAGAAAACCCAGCAAAAGTCGCCCACATATCTATAATATTATAGGAAGTATATTTGGAATGAAAAATAATTCTCTCAAAACGAATCTTAATAATGCTGTTAAAACCGCTCTTCACCTACTCAAGCGAAAAAGTATTCTTATCATTATATCTGATTTTGTAGATATAAATTATTATACCAGTTTGAAGATAGCAGCCCAAAAGCATGATATGGTTCTCATTCATATAAATGATAAGAAAGAAAATACTTTTCCAAAAATGGGAATAGTTCCACTGTATGAAAAAGAATCACAAAAAACAATTTGGATAAACACCTCCTCTCATTTTTTTAAAAATAAAATAGATTCTATTTATAGGACGGGAAAAGAAGAACTCAAAAAGTTTTGTATAAAGAACCAAGTAGATTATTTACACATAAGCACCGAAGAAGATTATGTTTTACAATTGGTACAATTATTTAAGATTAGAAATAAAACAAAAAAAACGGGTTAAAATGAGAATAAGGTTCCTTTTTCTTTTTATCTTTTATGCTTTATTAGGTTACAGTCAAGAAAATAAACCACAGGTAAGTGGTTTATTTTTGTATGATAGTGTAAAAATCGGTGAACCAACACCTTTTATACTCACATGCCTACACCCACCCAATGACCAGTTATTATTTCCTGACTCTACCTATATTTTTGGTGCTTTCGAATATGAAAAGAAAATATTTTTTCCATCGCGATGGAAAGGAAATTATATTTTTGACAGCTGTATCTATTACCTTTCTCACTTTGATATAGTAGCATATCAAACTCTTTCTATACCTGTATTTGAAATTATTAATGTAGATACTCTATTTTATTATTCTGCCAAAGATTCTATTTTTACTGCCGGTTTATTAAAGTCATTACCACAAAATCCTGCTTTAAAATCAACAGTTTTTTTTAATCCCCTTTCCTTATTTTTTAATTATCCTTATTTTTTTATAGGGATAGTTTGTTTTTGCATACTTATTACATTCCTATGGATTATGTACGGAAAAAAAGTTATAAAATTCATAAAAATATACCGATTACGCAAAAAATATGAGATTTTTTCAAATGCTCTTGAAAATAAAATATCTACTTTACGCAGTAACCCTACCCGTAGTGATGTAGAAGATGCCTATATTGTATGGAAAAAATATCTGCAAAATTTGGAAAATATACCCTATACTATTTTAACAACAAAAGAAATTTTAAAAAGATACCCCTCTGAAAGATTACAGATATCCCTCCAAAATATAGACAGAATGGTGTATGGACGCTTACCCAACAATGAAATATATAAAAGTATAGAAATACTAGAAGACATAACATTAGAAAAATACTTGCAAAAAATAGAATCTATAAAAAATGAAAAATGAGTTAGAAAATTGGTTTTCGTTCCATTGGTTCTCTCCCGATGTATTGATGGGGTTTGACTGGGAATATAAAATGGCTTTATATCTTATATGGTTAATTCCACTTTTATTCCTGATACAACAAATAATCTATTGGAAGCATACAATTAAACTTTCTATAGCATTAACTCAGGATAGTTTACGGTCAGATTATGTAAGTTTCTTGCGTTTTCTTCCGAACCTCATCATCAGTATTACATTATTAATGCTCATTTTGGCTTTGGCAAGACCCCAAAAAACAAATGAAAAAATAGAACAGTGGTCTGAAGGAATAGACATAATACTTACTTTGGATATATCTGAATCTATGCAAATACAGGACTTTCTACCGAATAGGTTAGAAGCGGCAAAAAAAGTAGCCACCAATTTTATTTCAGGTAGATTTCAAGATAGAATAGGCTTAGTAATTTTTTCGGGAGAAGCATTCTCCAAAATGCCTCTTACTACAGATTATAAACTTCTCAATACTTCTATAAAAGACATTGATTTTACACAAATAGAAAGCAGGGGAACTGCTATTGGAAGTGCTCTTGCCGTATCTACTAATAGAATGTTAGAGAGTAAAGCAAAATCTAAAATTATTATCCTGTTGAGCGACGGGGATAATACCGCAGGAAATATAGACCCCATGATTTCTGCAGATTTAGCAAATGCATACGGTATAAAAGTATATACTATAGCTATAGGAAAAAATGGAAGAGTTCCTTTTGGAGTAGATGCCTTTGGAAATACCCGTTATGTAGAAAATACTTTAGATGAAACTACCTTGAGAAACATTGCTGAAAAATGCCAAGGAAGGTTTTACAGAGCTTCAGATAATGAAGCATTAGAAAAAATATTTTCTGAAATAGATATTTTAGAAAAAGATGAAATTAAAGTGACTCAATTTAAAGATACCACAGATTTTTATATCATATACCTCAAGTGGGGATTATTATTTTTCCTTTTGTGGTTGTTTCTCAAAGGGACTTTTATAAACAATATTTTAAAGGACTAAATACAGAGCGGTTGTAAAAAATTATATTCTAAAAACTAAAACTATAGTAGCTACTCATCTATTCTGTTGTTTTATGATAATTCCAAAGGGACAAAATTTTTAGAGCAAATACACTGGTATAGACATATATACTAATTCCATTAAAAAATGAGAAAACAATCTGAAAAATAATAAAAAATTCAATAAAATACTATTTTTATTGGGAAATGAAACCGCTATGAAAATAGTTATATCAGAAAAAGATTTAAAATTTTTTTAAAGAAACTCGGAGAGAACTCCATGATGTCAGAGTATATAAAAAGATAACAGCACTTTTTATGCTTGCAAATGAAAGAAAGATACCGTCTATTGCTCAAGATCTGGGAATGGATGTTAGCACTATTTATAATTATGCCAGCCTTTATATTACAGATGGGGCGGAGGGTTATTTAGAAAATCACTATAGGAGGGTTCTAAAAATTCATTTCTTCAAAAAAAATGATACAGTTTTTAGGATTTGAATTTTTAGATCCCCTCATTTATTTTGCATTTCATCTCAAAAAAGAAGTTCTTTGATTTATAATAACGTATCCCTTATTAAGTCATCATAACCTCCATTCAAGAGTCATATTTTTCGAGGGTATAAAAAATTTGTCAACGTTCATGGAAAAGATATTTATTTTTACAGATCTACTGTTTCTTCTAAAAAGATATTATCTATGAGTCGTATGTTCCCCACATAACCCGCAATAAAAAAACTTATTGAATCAGATTTGGTGGAAGAAGAAACGGAGCGAAGGGTTTCTCTATTAGCTATTTCAAAGTATTCTAAGGTGACTCCATCTACAGCATTTACTTTTTGTTTTATTTTTTGTTTTATATACTGCGTATTTTCTTTTTCTCTGAAAAGTTTTTGTGCTAATACCAAAGCTTGTATAAAAATAGTTGCTTTGTTTCTTTCCATTTGGGTTAGTCGCATATTTCGGGAAGAAAGAGCCAATCCATCGGCTTCACGAACGGTGGGGGCTATTACTAATTGTATAGGGAATAGGAGTTCTTTGATAATTTGTTTTATGATGAGAACTTGTTGCCAATCTTTTTGCCCAAAAAAGGCGTATTGGGCGGGGATAATGTGAAATAATTTTGAAACAATGAGAGCTACACCTTCAAAATGCCCCTTTCTATACTTGCCTTCCATATATTTTTGGATATGAGGGAAACGAATTATAATAGTAGGGTTCTCTTTATAAATCATATCCACAGAAGGATGGAAAAGGAAATCACAATCTGCTTTTGCTAATAAGAGTTTGTCTTTTTCAATGGTATTTGGGTATTTTTGAAAATCCTCTTCCTTGTGAAATTGTGTAGGGTTTACAAAAATAGTAGCGATTACTACATCACAGGTTTCTCTCGCTTTTTTGATTAAACTGATATGCCCATCGTGAAGTGCGCCCATTGTAGCCACTAATCCTACTACTTGGTTATTTTTCTTACAATCCGCTACGATATTAAAAATAGATTCGGAATTTGTTATAAATTGCATAAAAAAATTTCTTTATTTATAGTATAAAATTATATAAGGGCAATTTATATTTTTTTTATGTATTTTACCATACATTAAAATTTTGATATGTTTTACCATAAAATAGTGTATTCTATTTTTTACTAACTACAAAATGAAGCCGAATTTAAGAATTGTTCATATTTCGGGAGAAATATCCCCTTTTATAGCGCATACTCAAGTAGCACAGTACATGTCCGATATGATATTCGCTACCCAAAGAAGAGATGTAGAAACAAGAGTTATAGTTCCGTTTTCTTCTCGTTTTAATGAGAGAAGACATATACTACACCCTGCTGCACGACTTGCGCAAGTTCCTATTACTTTTGAAGGGAAGGAGATATTTATTTATGTTCGAGTAGCCGCTCTTCCTAAAACGAAAATACAAGTATATTTTATTCACATAGATGGGTATTTTACAAATAGAAATACCTTCCATACTATAGAGGGTTCTCACGATGAGGATAGGATTATTATCTTTTCTAAGGCGGTTATAGAAGTTATAAACAGGTCATCTTTGATTCCTGATATTATACAATGTAATGATTGGATAACATCCCTGATTCCGTTTTATCTAAAAAATAGTGCCGATGAAAAAAATTCTTTTTCTTCTCAATCTATCTTTATGAAGTATAAGATAGAAAATAACTTTCCGATATCACAGGGTTTTACTTCAAAAGTAATAAACAATGGTAACCTCATAGACAACAATGTTCTTGCGAATATACCAATAACTCATTTGGAAGATTTGGTAAAAATTGGAATACTTTATTCGGACTTTTCCATTTTTACAGACGGTACGGCAAAAGAATCGTATCCTCGTTCCCAATCTTATTCTCTTGATATATCTCATAATTTTATCGAAAACTATAAACAAATTTATAATGAAATACAAAGCAACCATATTTAAAAGTACCCTTTTCTTTTTCCTCTTTTGTTATTTTTTTGGTTGTATAGAGCCAATAGAGGTAGGGGATTCATTTATTAATGTTCATAAAAAACTAAACTTACGAGAGGTAGAATTGACCCTGCCCGCTTCTACTGTTTTATATAACAATATTCCTACGGACAATAATACCACTGTCTATGTTGGGAAAGTGCGAGACCCCTACTTCGGAGATATAACCTGCACTAATTTTACTCAGTTAGGGTTGAATAGTAATCATATCTTTCCAAGAGATACTTTTCTATTGGACTCGGCGGAGTTTCATCTGATTTATAGCTATACTTATGGACAAAACTTTGGAACAAAGCAAGTATTTACAATACACGAGTTGACCGATACTATTTTTGGAAACCGTACGGTATTTTATAATTCTTCCAAACAAACCAGTTATGATGTTAATAGTGTGGCAAGGATAGAAAAACATATAGACCCCTTTAAAAAAGATTCTCTTGGAAATATTACGGATACCTTGATAATAAAGTTAGACAAGAAATATGCAGACAATCTTTTAAGAAGTATAACTAATAGTAAGAGCGCAGCTCATTTTCTTTTATATGAGATGAAAGGATTTGCTATCAAGCCCGATGTAAATAACAGTATAATCTTAGGTATAGATGCGGCAAAATCATTTCTCAATTTCTATTATAGATACAGCACTACTTTGGATAGTGTTCAGTATATCTATGGGTTTATAATTCCATCGGGGCAAAGTTCTTTTAAACAGCATACTCATGTAGATGTAAATAGATACCCATCACAGCTCAGTGCTTTACAAAAAGATGACGATGAGACATCAAAAGATGGAAATAATTTTTATCAGCCTGGAACGGGTATCCTTACTAAACTGACTCTCTCTCCTTTTTATAAGTTTCTTGATACAGTAGGAACTATTGCGATAAACCGAGCAGAAATAAATATTGCAGTTGCTGAAGGTCTTTATCCTTCCACCTTTAAAAGAACTATAAATACAGATATAAGATTTTTCTTTTTGGATACCACTGCATCTATTTTTGTTCCCCCTGGAGCAGCAGAAAATGATCCTTACAATAATTTTATTAATTTTGATGATGGGTACCTTACAAGAAAGGCATCTATTCTGAATGGAAAATACGATACTACTTCTCGTTCTTACTTTACTTCTCCCACTGTATTTTTGGAATATCAAAAAAAAGCATCCATTCCCGTAAAACATCTTCTGTTTTATCCACAGGAGAACTATACTTTCAATAACCTTATCATACAAAGAAATGGTGTAAAGCTCAAATTATTTTACACGAAGTTTCCCCGTAGTTTATAGTAATAACAGCGTTGCAAATATAAAACATAATAAACAAATATTTTAAAAAAAATTAATAATGAAGGGCCTTGTAGTTCAACGGATAGAATAGAAGTTTCCTAAACTTTTGATCCAGGTTCGATTCCTGGCTTGGCTACTTAGCAAAACATAAAACACAATATATGGAAATAAAACAATTTGAAGATAAAAATCTCTCTATTTTTTCGTATGCTATTTCTCATAATGGTTGTATAGCATTGATAGATCCTGTGAGGAATCCAAAGCAATATTATGACTATGCTTCGGAACGGGATGAAACCATTGTAGCCATAATAGAGACGCACCCTCATGCGGACTTTGTAAGCGGTCATTTAGAAATACACCAAAAAACCTCTGCTCCCATTTATGTAAGTAAGTATATAGCAGCCACTTATGCCCATACAAAGGTTGACGATGGTGATCCTATCCCTTTCGGAGGAGCAAGTTTCACTGTATTGATGACTCCAGGGCATTCTCCCGATAGTATTTCTTTATTACTCAAAGATATAGATACAGAGCAAAAATGGCTCTTTACCGGAGATTGTCTTTTTGCGGGAGATTGTGGTCGACCTGATTTGAGAGAAGAACAAGGAAATAAAAACACATCAAGAGAAGTATTAGCCCATGCAATGTTTCATTCCCTCAGAAAAAAAATACTTACACTTCCTGACGATACCATATTATGTGCAGCACACGGAGCGGGGACTCTGTGCGGAAAATCTGTAAGTGATTCCAAAATCACAACTTTGTCCATTGAAAAAAAAAATAACTGGAGCTTACAAGATATGCCCGAAAAAGAGTTTGTTTTTCTGCTACTCAAAGACCAACCTTTTGTTCCTAAATACTTTTCTTTTGATGTATCTCTCAATAAAAAAGGAGCTGATAATTTTCAAGAAAGTATTTTAAAAGTAAAAAAAAGAGAACCCATCACCTGTCTCAACTGTGCTACTTCTCTCAATCCTCATGTCCTTATTATTGATACTCGCCCTCAAGAGAAATTTAAAAATAAACATCTCAAAAACTCTATCAATCTTATGCTCGAGTTAAAATTTGAAACATGGCTTGGAAGTATTATATCTCCTCATGAACCTTTTTACCTTACCGCAGAAAACGAAGAAATACTTCAACATACCATAGAACGTATTGCTAAAATTGGATATGAATCACAAATAGAACTGGCTTTTGTCTCTGATTTTGGAACAGAAACAATAGAAAAAATACATATCCCATCATTTCAAAATAAGCCTGATAATTATACTATTATAGACATTAGAAATCCGTCAGAGAGAGAGAAACGAACCATATTTACTCAAAGTATACATATCCCTTTATATGAACTCCGAGAAAGAATTTCAGAAATACCCACTCATAAACCTATAGTCGTGCATTGTGCAGGTGGATACAGAAGCGCCGCAGGCAGTAGTATTCTGAAAACAAAAATCCCTACGGTCCCTATTTATGACCTCAGCTCCTTTATTACTCTTTTTTGAAGGTAGCATGATGTACAATATTTTTTATGAAAATCGTATCTTATATTCTGTTCCCTCTCATCTGTACTCATAATATATATGCTCAAGAATATAAACAAAAAGAAATAGATATTCTGGCATTTATAGAAAAGAACTTCCCCACCCAAGAAACCGAAGCTTCGGATAGAGAAAGCATTTCTTACGAACGACTGTATGAAACATTTTTTCAACTCTATAGTAATCCACTGAATCTCAATACTGCAAGCGAAGAACAACTCCTTTCTCTTTATGTTCTTTCCCATCCCCAAGTCCAAAGTTTTCTCCATTATCGAGAAACAAATGGTATGCTCATCAGCATTTATGAACTGCAAGGTATACCTGAATTTGATGTAGAGACCATCTCAAAACTCATTCCATTCGTAGAAGTAAACACCCAAGAATCACAAAAAATAAGCTCTTTACATATCATAAAAAACTCTCAAAACTACCTTTTAATAAGAGGCTCCTATCCATTACAACTCAAAAAAGGATATACAATAGAAAACGGATATAAAGGAAATCCCTATCAGCACCACATGAGATTCAGAAGCACATTTGGAAACGCATACAGCTTCGGATTTACTATGGAGACAGATGCGGGAGAAAGTCTTTGGAACAACTCGCAAAATATATACGGATCAGATTTTTACTCCGCACATTTACTTCTCAAAAATAAAGGGAAATGGAAAGCACTCGCAATAGGAGATTTTCAAATACAGATGGGAGAAGGATTAGTTTTTGGAGCAGGGTTTAAAATAGGAAAGGGAGCCGAAACCGTCCTTACTCTAAAAAAATATAATATAGGAATCCTTCCATACACATCGGTTATAGAAACAGGTTTTTTCAGAGGAGCGGCGGCATCGTACTCTCATAAGAACATAAATATACTTGCTTTTTATTCTTTTTTACCACAAGATGGTTCTTTTGCCTCCGATTCATTGAATAATGAAAGCTATGTATCCTCTATTATTACAAGCGGTCTTCACAGAACCACAAAAGAATTAGAAAATAGAAATTCTATACAAGAACAAAATATAGGAACATCCATTTGGTGGAAAAAAAAAAACCTCTATGCAGGAATCAATAGTATATACACTTTGTATGATACAGAAATAAAAAAATCAGATAAACAATATAACCAGTATGAGTTTGCAGGGAAACAGAATACTGTCTCCAGTTTCTTTTTTGCTTTACAAATAAAAAATATCCAATTGTTTGGAGAAAGTGCCGTTTCTCAATCAGGAGGAGTGGGTGCTTTAGTAGGAATGTTAATAAGCATCCATTCTTCTTTTCTAGTAAGCATACTATCTCGCTCTTACGATAAAAATTTTCACAGCTTCTATTCCCGTGCTTTTGGAGAAAATACCCGAAATATAAACGAGCAAGGTATCTATTGGGGAATAAAATGGAAACTCCATAATAAATGGTTACTCACGGGATATTATGATTTTTTTTCCTTCCCATGGATCCGCTATAATGCAGATAAACCAACAAACGGAAATGAATACCTTCTCCGATTAACATACACTCCTCATAAAAAAACAACTCTCTTTTTTCAAGCCCGAAGCAAAGAACAAATAATAAACTACTTAGAAGAAGAAAAAAAAACAAATGCACTCACCTCTTCTATAAAAAGAAATTTTATTGTAGACCTTCACCATAAAAGCACTGTGCTTCTATCCTTTAAAACAAGAATACAATGGAGCAATTATGATCTTTTAGGAAACACTACATACGGGTATATTATTGCACAAGACGTTTCGTTCCATACAAAAAAAATAGACATAGCATTGCGAAGTGCTTTTTTTGATGTAGATGATTTTCAAAATAGACAATATATCTATGAAAAAGACGTACTTTTTGCCTTTTCATTTCCCTCTTACACCAATACAGGAGTGATTATGTATATATTATCCCAAATCCCTCTTTCCAAAAAAATTTCCCTTTCCATTCGGTATAGTATTATGCAAATTTTGAACGTACAAACACTTTTTAGTGGATTAGAAGAAATTGATGGGGATACTTACTCTCATGCAAGATTTCAAATAAAATGGAATCTATAATCTTTCGTTCATACTTTTGTGATGAGCTAAGCCCGTTGCTACTGTATACAACCCATTCGGGACTGAATATCCCAAGATAGCCATGAAGGACTATTATAATAATAATAAAAATTACTTACATATTTACAAAAAAACAACAAAAATGAATACTCAATACGCAATTATAGTAGCGGGAGGAATAGGAACGAGGATGAATAACTCTGTGCCGAAACAATTTTTTCTCATAAGGGGGAAACCCATCCTTATGAGAACTTTAGAAGTATTTCATAATACAGACGGTACTATCCAAATTATTTTAGTCCTGCCCAAAACATATTTTCCCCTTTGGGAAGAATTAGTGCAAAAACACTCTTTTCAAGTACCTCATCGCTTGGTAGAGGGAGGAAACACGAGATTCCAATCTGTCAAAAATGGATTGGAACCCATACCCAACGAAAGCATAACCGCAGTTCACGATGGTGTCCGACCCTTTGTTTCTCCCGCAGTTATACTCCATTCTTTTGAACAAGCCAAACTCCACGGAAATGCTATCCCCTGTATAGAAATGAAAGAATCTATCCGAAAAATAGAACATCATTCCTCCATATCTCTCAACCGAAAGGAATATAAAATCATCCAAACCCCACAAGTATTTCAAACCCATCTTCTCAAAAAAGCATATTCCCAAAAAGAAAACGATACCTTGACTGATGACTCTTCTGTCTTTGAAACCCTGAACTTCCCTATAAACCTCATTGATGGAAATACAGAAAATATAAAAATTACACACCCAATTGATAGCACCATAGCGCAAGCAATATATAATCACCTCTCTCCCCAAAATACCAATATGCAAAACAATACCACCTTAGATGATTTTCAAAAAATAATAGACAAGTGTAAAAATATCTTTATCAATAAAAACAAGGACTACGGCACTTCGTGGAGAATACTACGTCTGCCTTCTCTTACCGACCAAATCTATATAAAAGCAATGCGAATCCGAAGCATCCAAGAAAAAAAAAACAAGAAAGTAGATGAAGATATTACCTTTGACTTCATGGGAATAGTAAATTATTCCCTCATGGCTCTTTTTTTGATATATAGAGAAGAGAATACAGATGCAGATTTTTCTTTTGAGAACGGACCTACACTCTACGATATTTGCATACAAGAAATTATTACTCTGCTAGCAAATAAAAACCACGACTACGATGAAGCATGGAAAGAAATGAGAATAAGCTCCATGACCGATATTATCCTTATGAAACTATTACGGATAAAGCAAATAGAAGATAATGATGGTATGACTCTCGTTTCAGAAAATGTCAAATCCATCTACCAAGATATGATTAATTATGCCGTCTTTTGCCTCATAAGGCTATCAAAATAATAACATACAGCCACGTTTTAAAGCGTGTTTTGTTTGTGAACTTTGTGGTATATTTGTATTTTTAAACAAAAAAACAAAAAGGTGGTTGTACTCAATAGATACAATTAAACTCCCCTCTTAATAGGATGTATACTGCTAAAATACATTGTTCATAAGCTCTCAAATCCAGTTGTAAAAGAAGCCAAATAATTTTTTCTAAAGCTGCTCTGCCTCTCTTTCTTGTATTGTATACCCACTCAAAAAAAATCACATACAATAAGACCGTTGTGAAACTAAAACACACACCTTATTTTTACATAAGTTTATCCTAATCCCTTAAAATGAGAGATTTATTGCATAGTAGAATTATCCTTTCGCAACAGTCTTAATGAGTGTAAATAATCCCAACATTCGGAAATATGTACTATTTTATGTATCTGTATCACTTTTATGTGTTAAAATTAGAAAAGAAATTGGAACATATGCCAAAAATAACCAAAATAAATAGTATGTTATTATTTTATTTTTTTACCAGTTTCAATGTTATTAAGAGCGAAAAGAAGTTATGAATTGAGAAGGAAATTATGAATTGTAAATAATAAGAAGGAGCGTCTCATAAATGCTCTCTTTTTTTGTTTTTTTACAAAAATAAATTTTCAGACCCACTTTCATAAAGAAAAATACAAGCCACCACATTTCTATAAATTATGAAAAAAAATACTCTCCCTGTGCTTCTTCTACTATATATAGGTTGCTTGAATGTATCTGCCCAAAACGATACTATTTTTCTCAAAGATGTATATATACATTCTCTCAAACCAACAAATTATGCAACAGGATTTCGGGTTACCTATTCCGATTCTTTGGATATACAAAAAATGAACTTCTCTTCCCTCTCTGAAGTTCTGCAGCAAGAAGGTATATTTTTTAACAACTATGGCAATGGCATGCTCTCCTCTATTAGCTTGAGAGGTACCAGCTCTCAGCATACTTCTTTATTGTGGAATGGCTTCCCCGTAGAATACCCCTCTTTAGGGCAGTATGATTTTGCTCTCATTTCCCCTATTCTGACGGAGAATATATCTATACATTATGGAGGAAGTAGTGCTTTCGTTGGATCGGGAGCTATAGGAGGAAGTATTCAAATAGAAGAAGATATGCCTCACAAATACGGTATCTCTTTTTTAGGAAAGGGAGGGAGTTTTGATACCTATTTACTGGGGCTGAAAGGAGCTTTTGCTTTCAAAAAATTCTCTTTTCATACCGCATTTTTTTATCAAAGTTCTGCAAATAAGTATTCTTATAGAAATAATACCAAGCCCAATAATCCCATAGAAACCCAACAAAACGGCAGTTTTACTAATGGAGGAATAAAAATGAGCATACAATACGCTCTTTCTGAAAAAAAAAATATACAAGTAGATACATGGGCTTCTCATTTTTTTAGAAATATTATAAATCCGTATACAATCCCTCTTCCCTTAAATACTCAAGAAGACGGTTCTGTGAGAACCAATATTTCTTATAATGCCCTTACTAAAAAAAAAAGAACCTATAAAATACAAGGAGCATATTTTTACGACCTCTTACTGTTCAATACTACATACAATACTACCCATCAATTTTTAGGAAAATTACAAAGCGAATACGCTCTGTATTCACAGTTAGATATACAGTATGGAATTTTTATGAGGCATCTTCTTTTGAAAATTCCCTATTATACAGCCGATAAGCAAGAAACAAGATTAGAGGGTTTTTTAGGAGCTACATGGATCCCCTTCCCGAAGTGGAAAATAAGTGCTTATTATAGAATGACGATTATAAATAGCTCTTTTATACCTTTTACCCCCTCCTTAGGGCAAACTTTGAAAGTTCTTGCCAAAGAAAAAACAAGTATCTTTCTCAAAAACCAAATCAATAGAAGTTATAGATATCCCTCTGCAAATGAAAGGTACTGGGTTCCAGGAGGAAACCCCGATATACGTCCTGAAATAGGATGGAATATAGATATAGGAGCATTAGGAATATTCAAAACCCCAAAAACCAATGCAGAAATAGAAATTACCTATTTTCATCACTGGATACATGATTGGATTCTCTGGTCACCTCACCAAACAAATAATTATTGGATACCACAAAATATTCGCAAAGTATATTCTTCAGGTATACACTTTTCTTTTTCTTTAGTAAAAAAACTTTCTTTCTTTATTCTCAAACAAAATATACATTATTTTTTCACCCAAGCCCTTATAAATGATACATCAGAAGGGTATTTTCAAAAATACTTACCCTACTATCCCATCCATAATGGAACCTATTCTCTTTCTTTCCTCCTAAAAAATGTAGAAATACAAAATTATATCTCTTATACCGGAAAACGCTTTACCAGCTTAGACAATAAAAACACCCTATCTGCTTATATAATTTGGAATGCTTCTATTGGATATACATGGAATCATTTTTTTACTATTTTTTCTGTGAACAATATACTCAATACAGATTATGAAATTTTAGAATACAGACCTCTTCCAAAAATCAATTTCTCCATTACTCTTCGTTATGAAATCCCTTTTCATAACTTTTCACATACAAAATGGTAAGAAAAACAATTTTTATAATACCAATAAAGACATCCCTTTTCTTGTCCTGTAAGATTCATACTCTTTAGGAGGGTTCTAAAAATTCAAAATTACCTTATTTTGTTGGTAAATAAGGTTGAAGAAGTAATTGGTATATTTTGACCTCCCCCAACCCCTCACGAAAACGTGTTAGGTTTTGAAAACCTAACACGTTTTCGTGGAGGGGAGGTCAATT
Source organism: Chitinophagaceae bacterium (assembly GCA_030053935.1). NCBI lineage: Bacteria > Pseudomonadati > Bacteroidota > Chitinophagia > Chitinophagales > Chitinophagaceae > Chitinophagaceae bacterium. Next base: position 33,091 of record JASGCU010000006.1, on the reverse strand, counting down.
AGAATTTTAATTTTTAGAACCCATCTTTATTTTTTTTCATTCTTCATACATTACAATATTTTTGTTTCGGTGCTACCCATCTTTTGTTTCTATTTTATTTTTTCTACAAAAATGACACAACTACGTCGCTTTTTAAACCCTGTAATATTTGTAAAAAAACAAATACAAATAAAATGAACTTCAAGCCCATAGTATTCGTGAAATACAATATTTGTTTTTTATGTTTTTAATTCGCAATAATCTCATCTTATAAACAATAAAAAGTATGTAAAACAGAACAAAATAAAAAAACATAAAAAAACATTGTATTATTACTCTTTCAAAATAATACAATCCATTTTTACTCTCTCATCTTAATAAAATGCTTATTAAATAACCTAAAATATTCAATCATGAAAATCAAACCATTAGTACTCTTTACTTCTTTATTTTTATTATTGCTGGTATGCTCATCCACAGAAGCACAATTTGTAACCGTACCAAATGCTTTTATGCCAATAGATTCCACATCTAAAATACCTGTTTATAATACATTTGCAGATATAGATAATGATGGTTACTTGGATTTTTTGTCTCTGTACCGTGAAGGAGGATCTCCCACATTAGAAATATATAAAAATAATACAGGAACATCTTTTACCAAATACCCAATCTCTTTTAGCATTGATGCTACTGTTAATGGGAGTAGTATATTTGCAATCGGCGATGCAGATAATGATGGTGATATAGATATAGCATTGGGAACATCTTTATTCACAAACAATGATTCACTCGATGCTACAGGCACACCTACCTTTCGTCGCACTATTATTACTAATAATAGTGAATCACTATACAGCTTGGTGGATTTCAACAATGATGGACTTTTGGATATCTTTTCTTCTGTTGCGCGAGGAAGTATTGAAAATTCTCTCTACCGTAACGATGGTACGGGATTTTCTCTCTTGCAACAAAGAGTTTTTGGTCTTGTAGGATCTGCTACCGAAGGTCCGTTATTTGCCGACTTTGATAATGATGGAGATAAGGATGGGTTCTATTATGGAAATCAGTCTAATTCTGTAGCGAGTACTTATGCTGGGTCAAGATACTATGAGAATAATGGAGGGGTTTTTAATGAAATATGGTATAATGATTCCATATATATACTATCAGCGGAGATCATGGATGGAGATAAGGATGGGTATATAGATATAGCTGCTCTGGGACATAATAGAGGATCTGGTGACATACTCTTTTATTTACCAAATAGGGAGAGAACCACAGGGATTTTTCAAAGAGTATCTTCTGTTTTATCTGCTTTGGAAGGATCCGACACTCGACTCTCTGCAGGAGATTATAACAATGATGCCACAACAGACATACTTATAAACAATCGTGTGGATATATTTACCCATACAGGAACCGGTTTTTTTAGTAGGTTGAGTACTTATACTTCTTCCGAGCATGGTGTTAATATTTTTGGAGATGTGGATAATGATGGGGATTTGGATATTGTTTCCCGCACTAGCACAAGGATTATTCTCTCTAGAAATGAAGGAACAGTTCCGAATACTCTTCCTTCCGCTCCACTCAACATTCACTATTCGGGGAGTGGAGGAATCAGCACCTTTTCTTGGCAGAGTGCTACTGATAGAGAAACACCACAAAAAGGTCTGAGCTATACTCTCTATTTTGGTAGCAAAGAACACAAAAATATACTGCGAGCATCTCATTCTTTTACTGAGGGACCCCATAAAGGAAGAAGAAAAATAGCAGAGAGAGGGGATATACAAGGAAATAGCTACTGGATGAGACATTTTCCTGTCAGCGGGTCAGGAATTTATTATTGGGGAGTACAAGCAGTAGATGAGGCATGGGCAGGGGGACCATTTGCTGAAGATAGCGTTCTCTTTGTTATTCCTACTATACTCCGCCAAACTCACAATGGATTTGTACTGAAATGGCAACAAATACCCAACATGCCGGGAATAGAATACAGAATAGATATATCTCGAGAGAAAGATTTTAGTTCCTTTGCCCCCGGATACAAACAGAGGGTTCTTTCTCTCAATACAGATTCTCTGGTCATAACGGAACTCAATCCCGATACATACTATTGCCGAATAGTTTCCCACCTCAACAAAAGGACTTTCATCTCCCCATCTGTCTCTGTCTCGCTCCCTCTCTATACAGAAATAAGCTCTTCTGCTTTTACCTTTACCCCACAATTAAATGCTGTAAGCGACTTTGCTGATTATAATAATGATGGATACTTAGACCTCTTCGTAGCATCTACCGCCGGAATAAATCTCTATACAAACAATGGGGGAACTGCTTTTACGAGAAGCAGTCAAACATTTAATAACTCTGTATATAATAATGCTTCTCTCAGCATAGGAGACATTGATGGCAATACATTTGTAGATATAATCGCAGGAAGCTTTACTTCCTCCGCAACAAACCCAACTACTCTCTATAAGAACACGAATGGTACGTTTTCTCATACCAACAGTGGTATAAATGGAGTCACAGGAACAGCCAGCAGTATAAACGACTACGATAATGACGGTGATATGGATGTATTTATTGCAGGAGGAATAAGCGGTGCTTCCTCTACTCTTTTTAAAAATAGCAACAACACAGGTTTTACCTCATGTAATCCTCAATGTCATAGTATCTCATTTGCAGATGCCCATGTAGATTTTGACTTTGATAACGATGGGGATATAGATATCGTTACCAATAATGCGAGTGGTAATAATGGTAGCCAACAAGAAGTGTACGTATTTAATAATACAGGTATGGCACGCTTCAGGGGACAAGATAATACTGCCGAGCAGGTTGAAAAACTATATAGAGGAAAATTTATTGCAGCAGATTATAATAATGATGGCAGGAGAGACCTCCTGTATGCGGGAGGATATCTTGGATATGATACTTATAGAGCTGTTTCTTTCTTAGAGAGAAATGATGGTATCGTTCCGCTTACAAGAGTCACAAGCCCCATACCAAGATTAACATATCCTACTCTGAACTTTGCAGATTATGATGGCGATGGGGACTTTGATATATTTATATCAGGATATACTCGATATTTTTCTTCTTTGGGTTCCGTTGTTTGTTCTCTGTATAAAAATAGCAATGGAGAATTTATCCCTGCAGAAGAAGTAATAAGCAATTATCCTGTATCGGACGGCGGAAGTAGTTTTGCAGATTATGATAACGATGGGGACTTAGATTTTTTTATAATAGGAGGAACAATGCTTAATGGTTCTGACGTTTTTACTACTCCTATAGCGAAGCTGTATAGGAATGAAAGTTTGGATAAGAATAGCAGACCGGGAGTTCCTCGTAATTTACAGAGTTCTGTCTCTGCAGGTAATAGGGTTACATTGGTATGGGAAAGTTCTCGAGATGAAGAAACCGCTGAGAAGACATTAAATTACAATCTGTATGTAGGCACTACAAGAGGAAGGGACAATATTCGTTCTTCTCATGCTTTTATAGGAGGAGCGAATGATGGAATTCGTAAAATAGTGGGTCAAGGTACCATTCAGGGAAATATATATTGGTTGAGTGGCTTGGCAAATGGTAAATATTATTGGAGTGTTCAGGCAATAGATGCGGGATTTTCGGGAAGCCCTTGGGGAGCTCAGGATAGTTTTGTTATCTCATCTACCATAAGAACAGCCGATACGATTACATTTTCTGCCCTTCCCCAGAAGACATTAGGAGATGCACCATTTACCATCAGTACTACCAGCAAATCATCACTTCCCATACAATATATAAGTACTAATACTCAAATAGCCACAGTAAATGAAAATACTATCCACATACACGCAGCGGGAACTACTTCTATCATAGCTCTTTCCACAGGTAATAATACGTATTATGCCGCAATACCTGTTTCTCGAGATCTCCGTGTGAGTAAAAATCCTCAACAACTGAGATTCTTTCGTCAGATAGAAAGAAAAACTGTTGTGGATCCCTACTTTGTTCTGAATCATGCCTCTGCAAGTAGCAATCTCAAAGTACTCTATAGCAGCTCTATGCCATCTATTGTGGATATTTATGAAGATACCATAGGGGTTATCTATAAAACAGGTACTGTTGTTATTACAGCCTATAATAAGGGTAATGCAAATTATACTTCTGCGAAAGATACTTTTGTTTTAGAAGTAACCAAAAAGGACCAGAGCATACGTTTTGTAAATATTCCCGCAGATAGAACATATGGGGACCGTGCTTTTATACTGGTAGCAACATCCCATAGCGCTTTACCCATCTCTTTCAGCAGCTCTTCTTCTGCTATTATAAGAATTCTTCAGAATACAGCCACCATTAACGGAGCAGGCACCACCAATATCACAGCATATAACCTTGGGGATGATTTCTACTTTGAGGCTTCTGTTTCTCAAATAATAACCATACAGAAGGGTACCCAAACCATCACTTTTCTACAACTTTCTGATAAGACGTATGGAAATGCTCCTTTTCTATTAACCGCATCAAGCAGTAGTTCCTTACCCATAAGCTATTCTTCTTCGAATACTATAATAGTTCTCTCCCGTAATACAGTCAATATTGTTTGGGCTGGTCCAACCAGTATTACTGCTTACCAGACAGGAAATGAAAACTATCTACCCGCCGAATCGAAAACAATATCTTTAAGAATATTTCCTACCTCATCTATAAGTATAAATAAACAAAGCCAGCATATAGTATTTTTAGAAATCCCTCACAAAAGCATTGGAGATGCTCCATTTATTCTCACCGCTACTTCCCAAAGTTATCTTGAAATACTGTTTTCTACCTCCAGTAATGTTGTATCCTTGTCCAAAAATACAGTAACCATAGTATCAACCGGAGCAGTAGAAATAACTGCCTACAATACAGGAGATGAATTTTATGATGCCGAAAGCATCCGAAGACAATTTATTATTATAGACCCAAATAAAAAAACTCAAAGTATAACCTTTCCCGATGTGCCTACTCTTTCTATCAATAGCACTTATACTCTGCTTGCAACAGCAAGTAGCAGTTTGCCTGTGAGTTATATGGCAAATAGTAACTTGTTAACTATAACAGGTAATACTATTACTACCATGAGAGTCGGAACAGTCACCGTTACCGCTTTTCAAAATGGAAATGCAGAATATAATCCTGCCAATAGCCAAGAAAAAATAATAACTATTACAGAATTCGGAGATCCATTGACCCTTATAAAAACCTATAATTCCTCCATAAAACTCTACCCTAACCCTGCCAAGGACTACATCACTATAAAAAGTAACGTGAAAATAGAAGCATACAAAATATACGATAAATCTGGAAAAATACTCCTGCTTTCAAAACGGATAATACCACCTTTAGAATGGAAAATAGATATCAAGCATCTTTCAAAAGGAGAGTACATAGTAATAATGTATGGAGAAGGAGGAAGAATATTGAAAACAGAAAAAATAATAAAAGAAAGGTAATGTAAAAATATTTTCATTAAACCCACTCACAAAACTTTATTTACAAATGAATCTTTTTACAAAAAACAAAAGCACCAATACTCTCAAAATAAAAGAAATACATTCTCTTACAAAAGACACAATTGCCATTATCTTTGAAGATATTCATAAACTGACCTATAAACCAGGCCAGTATATAACCTTTTTATTAGAAAAAAGGGGAAAAAAATACAAAAGAGCATATTCTCTCTCCTCTTCTCCATTCTTAAAAGAATTCCCATCTGTAGCCATTAAAAAAATCCCCAACGGTGTTATGACTGAGTTCATTCACAAGACACTTCGGGCGGGGGATACCTTACAAATTATCCCACCCTTAGGGAATTTTACCGTAACCTGTTCTCCAAAAAATAAAAGACATCTTCTCTTTTTTGCAGGAGGAAGCGGTATCACCCCCCTATTTTCGATGGTGAAATCCATCATCCATCAAGAACCACAAAGCAAGATATTACTCGTATATGCAAATAGGGACTTTGAATCTATTATTTTTAGAAAAGAATTAGAGCATATCCAAAATACAAATCCCCAAAGATTGCAAATAATACATATACTAGAACAACCATTTGAAAACTATGAAACATACAAAGGATTTATCACACATGACATCATAAAATCTCTAGTACAGGAAGTATCAGATACCGTTCCATTAGCAAAAGAATACTATACATGCGGACCCGCCCCGATGATGGATATAATAATAGAAAGCTTACAAACATTAGGAATACCAAAAAATACCATTCATAAAGAAGTATTTGTATCCTTTCCCGATGATGAATCCAATGATAATATTGCTCCCACAAATTCAAAATCCAGTAAAGTCACTATTTTATTACAAGGGCAGGAGTTTTTTATAGATGTCCCTCATAATAAAACCATTTTAGAAGTAGGACTATCCCATAACATAGATATGCCATACTCCTGTCAAAGTGGTATCTGCACCGCATGTAGAGGAAAACTTATAACAGGAAAAGTGCAAATGAAAGAAATAGATAGCTTATCCGATGAAGAAAGACAAAATAACTACATACTCTGCTGTGTCTCTCAGCCTAGAACACAAGATATTACTATTGCAATAGAATAACAATAATGAGCAGATACGATAAAGAGTCCGAAAAGTCTTTTTTACAAGAATATTGAGTTTTAAAACTATTGATAATCAAATTTTACAAAGTTATAAACTTATCAAAAGAAAACTTTCTGGGTGGACTCAACGTTAAAGGCATGAATTTTTATGATATTTTTGCTTTTGCGTAAGGCGAGTAAATAATATATATTATTTATACATTTTAAAAACTATTTTTACTCAAAATTTATCGAAAAAATATATATTATGGTTATGTGCTTCAAAAGCAAAATGTATTAAAAACAGAGAAAATAATAATCAATAAACCATTTTAGTAATATATAATCAACATAATAAGAGAATGAATGGATTTGTCTCATACCATACATAAAAACATACTTTATACAAAATGAAAATAAAAGACACAAAATTTGCAACAAAAGCCGTCCATGCAGGTGTCCAACCCGACCCGACCACAGGAGCAATAATGACACCCATTTATCAAACTTCTACTTTCGTCCAAGAAAGCCCCGGAATTCATAAAGGATATGAATACGCAAGATCTCAAAATCCCACCAGAACAGCATTAGAAACAGCCATAGCCATTTTAGAAAACGGAAAATATGGACTTTCTTTTTCCAGTGGTTTGGCAGCTACGGATGCGGTTCTCAAACTTTTGAAACCAGGTGATGAAGTTATTGCCTGTAATGATCTGTATGGAGGAAGCTATAGAATATTTCTAAAAATATTCCAACCATTTGGCATCAAATTTCATTTTGTAAATATGGAAAATCCAAAAAATATAATCCCATATATAACCCAAAAAACAAAACTGATATGGATAGAAACCCCTACCAATCCTCTTATAAACATAATAGATATAGAACAAGTAACCTCTATCGCAAAAGCAAAAAATATCCTTACCGCCGTTGACAATACATTTGCATCCCCATATATTCAAAATCCTCTTACCTTAGGAGCAGATATTGTGATGCACTCTGCTACCAAATATATGAGCGGACATAGTGATGTCATACAAGGTGCTTTGATGATGAATGATTCGGAACTCAGAGATAAACTCTATTTTATTCAAAAAAGCTGCGGGGCAGTTCCCGGACCACAAGATTGTTTTTTAGTATTAAGAGGATTAAAAACTCTACATTTGCGGATGGAAAGACACTGTTTCAATGCAGAAAAAATAGCATACGCTCTCAAAGAAAACACACAAGTAGAAAAAGTATTTTGGAATGGGTTTACCGACCACCCAGGATATAAAGTATCTCAGAAACAAATGAGATTGTTTGGAGCAATGCTCAGCTTTACTCTCAAAAATACAAATCCCGAATATATAAAAAAGGTTCTCTCTTCTACTTCTATATTTTCATTGGCAGAAAGTTTAGGTGGGGTAGAATCTCTCATAAATCATCCCGCAAGTATGACACACGCTTCCATTCCTAAAGAAGAACGCCTCAAAAATGGACTCACAGATAATCTCATCCGATTAAGTATAGGAATAGAAGATAGCGATGACCTCATATATGATATAAATACTGCTTTGAAAAGTACCATATAATAAATACGTTCTTTCTTTGGGAGTATATAAAGTCTCTTTCTATCCTCTTTGAAAAGATGACTTGGTTTCCTTTTTCTGATTTTCCATGGCTCTAAATTTCACTATACGAGATATAAGATCAAAAGGAATAGGTTTATCAATAGGAAACTGAACAGAACCTTTCCCTCGTTTATAATGTGAAAGTTCTTCAGCAAACTCCGAATGACCCGATGGAGTAGCATAGAATCCTATATGATGTCTATAAGCTCCAAAATACACAAGTGGTTTTCCATATAATTTATACGCAGGCATACCATAACTTATCTGCTCTGATACCTCAGGAATATTCTCTTTTATAATCACACGTATTTTTTGCAATATCTCTTGAACATCTTGTGGAAAACTATGAATATATTCTTCCACATCACGAAAAGTAGTATTCATTAATTATCGTAACATCAATAGCTTAGCAGCTACATCATTTATATATGGATAAACCGAAGTCAGATGATTTCCGTTTGGTATTGTTGTGAGAGTGACATTTTTTGCTCCTTTGCTTAAAAAAAGATTATAAGTATCTACAGAGTTTTCATAAAAAACAGTTACATCTGCATCCCCATGATACATATACATAGGAATGTTCGGTGTCCAATCTATCAAACTATTAGAAACAAGAGCATCTCTCATGTTTTTATATTTAGCATCGGTATCAAAATTTTTAATGGCATCGGCATTAATAAGATTGGGAATACTAGTGGTAAGTTCCTTGTTAATATCACTACTTTTTTTTGTTCCATCAAAAAGGGAGACGAGTTTCGATGTGTATGGTTCTTGAAACATGTCAGATAATGGATTTGTCCAACTATACGTGTTTTTATAGGAAAGTGCAACAAACGCTATATAGAATGGATTATCATACTGGGTAAGAGTAAAAAATTTCTCCTGCATTTTTTTTACATAATACCCTCCCGAAGCTGGAAAAGATGCTGTTAATTGAAAACCATCTAATCCATTTTTTTCAATATATTTATGTGTAGCCATTGTCACGTATCCTCCTTCGGAATAACCAACTAAAAATAGTTTATTATTAAATATCACGTTTTTATCTGTGGATAGTTTTTTAGCTGCTTTCAGCATATCTACCACACTACCTGCCATTACATCAGCCACATAGTATGGATGTAAAATTTGTTTCGATGCACCAAATCCTATATAATCAGGTATTACTCCAATAAATCCCGTTCCCGAAAGAACATTTACTAAAGATACCTCAGAAGTAAGATTCCCTGCATTTTGGGTTGGAGCTTCAGAATGGGCAACTATAGTCCCATGCTGATAACTAAACATTCCAAATGCTTTAGTTGTATTTTTAGGTAATGCCACTAACCCCGAAGCATCTACGAGTTCTCCTTTGTAAGTCGTTTTATAAACTATGGTATAGAGATCTACATCATATTTTATCTCTGTTGCGTCAAAGGTGAGTCCAACACTCTTTACTAAATTTGCTACCGATGTTAAATCTGCAATAGTACGAGTATCGCCTACAAGAGAAAAACTTACTAAATCTCCTGCATTATAAATTGGGACTTCGATCTTTTTCTCGCAGCTTACTAAGAGAACCCCACTTATTAATACACATACTCCTTGTTTTTTTACTTTGAAAAAACAATAAAAAAGCATCTTTTTTAATGTGCTATCTTGCATTTTATTTTTAATTTGTTACTATAATATGAACCATAAAAAATGAGAAACTCAATAATTTGTTAACTTTCAAGTTTTATATACAATGGACAACGTCAATATATACATTTGAAAATAATATACTTACCTTACACAAAAAATATAATAAAATTTCATACTTTTAACATTGTAAATCATTCATGTATTATATTTTCTCTAAAAATTAAAAAAAATTGCACCTATATACACAAACTTATTTTTTCTCTTTCATGAAAAAAGTAAGAAGTACTATAAAACCTCCTATCATTGCTACTACAGCAAAAGAATATCGAAGATTACTATAATGAGAAATGTAGCCTATAAGGGGCGGTCCAAATAAAAAACCTGAAAAACCAATAGAAGAAACCAGAGAAAGAGCAAAACTTGGTGGTATCTTTTGAGAATTACCTGCAATAGTATACGCAACAGGAACAACAGAAGAGCTCCCCAAACCCACCAAAGTAAACCCCAAAGTGGCAAATACCAAAGACGGAAACAGAACTGCAAGAAGAAGACCACTACACATAAGTATTCCGCTTATAATAAGCATACGCCTTGTCCCCATCATATTTGTAATGGTATCACTTATAAATCTCCCCATAGCCATCGTAAATAAAAACGCAGAGTACCCCACTAATATCAACTCTTTATCTACTTTTACTACATCTCTAAAATACACTCCACTCCAATCAAACATACAGCCCTCACACACTAAACCACAAAATGCTATCACTCCTATTTTTACCAATGCAGAATCGGGCTTATAAAATACTATCTTCTTTTTTTCAATACTATTGGCAGGCTTATCCGAAGAAAGAAACGAATGCACTAAGAGTACTCCCGATAACACAAAGCATAACATCAAAAAAAAATGATACGCAGGAACTATACTATATGAGGTCATAAATAACCCTATAAAAGCACCTACAAAACCCGATAAACTCCATAATCCATGAAAACTGGCTATGATAATCTTACCATATATTTTCTGAACCAACAACGCCTGAGTATTCATAGAAATATTTAACACATTACCACAAAAACCAAATATCAAAAGCACTCCACAGAGTATATATATACTTTTTACAACCCCAATACAGAGCAATAAACACATATAACAAACCATCGCAGACACAAGAACTCGCTTACTGCCAAACCTCTGAATGAGATAACCCGTTGATAACAACGCAAGCAAACTCCCTATAGGAATTATCAACAGCATATTCCCTAATGTTGCATCTGACAACAGAAAGTACGTTTGAATATCAGGAATACGAGAAGCCCAGCTTGCAAAAGTCATTCCAAAAAAGAAAAAAAAAGAACCCACAGCTATACGTAACCGAAGCGGTTGAGGTATCTTTTTCAATATAGTAAGCACCATCTCTTGTTTTCTTAAAAATAAATAAACCTCTTTTATATAAGATGTAATCTCAATCCGTATCGTTTCTTCTATTTCTATATTTCTCAGATAATATTCTGAATACTTTTATACCTCGTATCACATCGTCTACTAAAACTTTATTGGAATATATCTCCCTATTTTCTTTTTTATATTCTTTAATCATGTTTTTTCATTGCTTTGAAGCACCAAAATAATTTCCTTAGTTAATATATGTACAAGTACTTAATTTTTTATCGTATGTTGTTTTTTGTTCCCATAGTAATAATTTTGAGAGCGTTAAATAGAGATAAATTTATAAAAAAATGTGTTGGGGCGTTCTAAAAATTCAAATCCTAAAAACTGTATCCCTTAAAAACCAATAGTTACCAACACTTTTTTTGAAGAAATCAATTTTTAGAACCCACCTTTATCTTTTTCCCAATTAAGTACATAATATATTAGGAAGTATTTATTATTTTATGTACTTGTATGATTTTTACAAGTTTAAATTAACAAAAATTTTGAACATATATCAAGAGTAACCGAAATAAATACTATGTTATTGAGTCCTCTACAAAAATTCTTTTTTGATGCACTTATAGTTTTGTAAATGTTTGATTGTCAATAATTTTAAAACTCAATATTTCTGATTTCTGTAAAGGTGATTTTTTGGAGTATACTCATTATTATTTTATTTTTTTTACCATTCTCTATATTATTAAGAGCATAAAGACTCATAAACTATGTGGTTCATCATTCATTTTTTCATTTGCATAATAGCTTTGTTTCATACTTATATTTTTTGGTTTGAAATGTTCGCATGGACAACAAGAGGTCCAAAGATATTCACTCATTTTTCTAAGGAATTATTTTCAAAAACAAAGGCTTTTGCAGCTAATCAAGGGCTTTATAATGGTTTTTTGGTAGCAGGTTTAGTGTGGAGTTTATGCATTCAAGATGTGGAATGGAAAAGTTACGTAGCGTACTTCTTTTTAGTATGTGTTTCTATCGCCGGAATTTTCGGGTCTTTCACAGTAAATAAAAAAATATTTTTTGTGCAGGGGTTACCTGCTCTGGTGACTCTATTATTAATGATATTAAACAAGATATTATCTATTCCATTATAACCATTATCTCGATAGTAAATAGTATGTTATCACTTCAAAAAAAGATATTTCTTTTTATTTTTTTAGTGTTTTTTTTGGTAAAAAAGACGGATGCACAATGCTCTATGTGTAGAAGTAATATAGAAACACACATCACAGAGCATAATACGGTAGAGGTAGGGGAGAATCTCAATGCGGGGATTTTATATCTTTTGAGTACTCCTTATATATTGATAGGGGTAGTTATGTATCTTTGGTATAAAAGGGCAAGAAGGGCAAGCTCTCAAAAACAATAGATCTTACTCATGATCTCATAAAAGCGTCACAAATAATTCCCGTAGCAACTGCTACATTCAGAGATTCTGCATTTCCAAACTTCGGTATAGTGATTTTTTTATCAATAAAAGAGATACATTCTTGGCTGATGCCTTTGGATTCATTGCCAACGAGGAGTATTCCTTTTTTTTGAAATGCTGTATTGTGTAAAGATTCGCCGTCTAATGTTGCTCCATAGACAGTGCATTGTTTTTGTCCTAATATGGGTATTAATGGAGTATAAAAAAAATGGACTCTTGTGATAGATCCCATACATGCTTGTACTACTTTTGGAGAAAAAATGTCAGTAGTATCGGGAGATGCGTATATTTTTTGTATATTATACCAATCTGCGATGCGAATAATAGTTCCAATATTTCCTGGGTCGCTTATAGAATCTAAAAAAATAGTCCATTCATCAGCATGAGGCAAAGAAAATGGGGATTCAGGCATTTTTACTATTGCAATACCTGTATTATTTTTCATTAAAAATGAAATGGAGTTGAGTTCGTTTTGAGATATTATAAAAATATTTTTGATATTGTTGGTTTGTAGATGTTCTATTTCATAAAAAAAATCTTTGGTCACATAAAGTTCCATTATTTGAAAGGATGAGTTCCATATTTCTAATAAAGATTTTTTTCCTTCCACCACAAAAAGTTTTTCAGAGTATCGTTTTTTTTTTTCTTGGAGTGATTGAATGTGTTTTATTTTTACCTTAGATATCATATTATAAATGTTTATTTTTTATCATAAAAGATTTTTTTTTCACGGTTGTGTTTGTTTTCTTCTGTTTCTTTTTACTTCCTGTTCTGAGAATATATATCTCAAAAAAGATGAGAAGATTTTATTTTCTCAAAATATAAAAGGAGGAACAAAATTAGATAGAAGTAAGTTAAAAACATTTTTTAGGCAAGTTCCTAATCAAAGAATTTTAGGTTTTCCTCTCTATACACATCTTTATAAGTATGGAGAAAAAAGATATAATATAGATTCTCTCAAAAAAAAAATAGAGAAAACAGAATATATGTATGCACAAAAAAAACAAGAAAGAGAGAAAATAGGTGAAAGACAGATACAAAGGGTTCTTATGAAACAAACAGAAGCACTCACATCGATAGAAAATAGGTATAAGAATACTACACAAAAGAGAGAGGAAGAGAAGAAAAAAAAAGAGCATTTTTACGGGAGGAAAATAAAAAAAGTAAAAGAACGAACAGAAGAAAAAAAAAAAAAAATAGATAGTAAACAAACAGAAGCGACAGAGAACATACAGAGCGTTATAAAAAATGGAACCACATTTATGAGGTGGGGAGAAGAACTTGCGATATACCAACCTGATTTTACTAAAATAACAGTAGATAGGATTCAGCAGCACCTTTACAACGAGGGTTACTTTAACGCAAAAGTATATCCCGAAACAAAAGAAGTTTCTCATAAAGTTTTTGTCACGTATAGGATAGATGAAAAAAAACATTATACTATAGATTCTCTTTTCTATAATATATCCGATTCCTCTATACATTCTCTTATTGATGCTCATAAAAATGAGTCCTTTTTTAAAAAAAATATCAGATACTCTACTCAAAGTATTGAAAATGAAAGGAGGAGAATTTTTAATCTGTTAATAAATAATGGATATTTTTATTTTTCGATAGAATCTGTACTTTTTAAAATAGATACCCATACCCTCAAAAGCAACAAAATCATTGTGATTGTAGAAATTCTTAAAAATAAGAAGTCGCCTCTTGTTTCTAAAAAAATAACCATAGATTCGGTATCATTTATAGAATTTACAGATGATAAACAGTGGGATCCCAAACATTCTTTTTATAAAGGTATTTATTTTGAAGCAAATACGAGAACCAAAACACTTATTTCCAAGATACTTATAAAGCCCCATCAAATGTATAGATATCAAAATAATTTTTTTACTCAACAAAATTTTTCTCGTATTGATATTTACAAATCAGTAAATTTTAAGTTTGATACTACCCATTCCAAAAATTCTGTCACCATTTATGCTGAAAAACTAAAAAAATATAATACAAAAGTAGAAGGAGGAATAAATTTAATACAAGGTCTCTTAGGACCTTTTGGTAGTGTAAGTTTTAAGGCAAGGAATCTGTTAAGAAGATTAGATATTTTGGAAATATCTGCTCAGGGCTTATTTGATGGGCTATTCCCTGTTATATATGATGCAGATAATGTATATAGAAATTTTGAATACGGAGCGAATATAAACATATCTTTCCCTGAGATACTTTTTATTTCAAAAATAGTGCCAAAAAATATCCAATATAAAAATACTCATACTCAATTTTCGGGAGGATATAGTGTTTTAGATAGATTCATAACCCGAGAGAGGACCTATAAATCAGATGCTTTGAATGCTTCTTTCTTATATGGATTAGAAAATAATGATGAATTAACAAATAAAAAACAAAAATATTCTATCAATATTTTACAAGGAAGTTTGTTGGGGTATCAAGTTTCTGAAGCTTTTCAGCAAGATATAGACAGCTTTCCTGTTCTGAAAAATTCTATAAATTCATCTTTCATAACGAATAGTGGTATAAGTATGCAGAGTGTTCAAAGTAAAAATATAAAAGGGAGGATTCACAATACTTCTTATAATATATTTTTAGAAATAGCATATAGTTTAGATTACTTAGGGATAAAAAAAATAATAGGAGAAGATAAACAGTCATTTCAATATGTAAGATTAGGTATTGACTATAAAAAAAGTATTATTTTTCATAAAGGGATTACCCTTGCTTATAGATTCAATTCGGGGATAATACTCAACTATAATGGCAAAAGCACTGGGGTAGATATTCCATACACAAAACATTTTTTTGTAGGAGGAAGTAATGGAATACGCGCATGGTATCCACGCAGATTAGGACCTGGTTCTAATCCAGATACGTCTATAACGGAACGTCCGGGTAATATTCTTTTGGAAGGAAGTATTGAGATGAGGCAAAAGATAATCAATATATTGGAATGGGCTCCTTTTATTGATTTTGGAAATGTATGGCTTTCAGAGAAAGATAATGAAAGAGACAATGCAGATTTTAAAGTAAATAGGTTTTTAACAGAAATAGCTGTTGGCGGGGGAATAGGATTGAGGTTTAATCTCTCTTTTCTTTTGATAAGATTAGATTATGCTTTTAAACTGTATGACCCGAGCAAAACTCCTTCTGAAAAATGGATATTTGAGTTTTATAATAGATATAAGTTAGCAGATATATCTCTTTTACATTTTGCAATAGGGTACTCTTTTTAGTTTTTTATAGCGAGCCGATTCGGTGGTTAGATGTTCTTCTTGAGGATAATTTTGTTACATTCGGTATCTGTATTGATAGTTTTGCCGCAGTATCCGCAGGTAGTTTCTCCGTTTTTTTGGAGATATGGATTTTGAGAGGCACAAGTTCCCTTAAATTCACCATCTTTCAGGAATAATATTCTTACGGACATAAGTATAAAAAAGAGAGCAATAACAGCGATAGAAAATAAGAAAGTAATCATTTTATATATTTTTTTGTTTCTGTATAAACTGAAATAAGTCGGTAACATATTCTCTATCATTAGAGAGTCGGGGGATTTTATTTTGTCCACCGAGTTTTTGTTTTGTTTTCATCCATTCGTAGAAAGTTCCTTTTTTGAGGACGTGTATATATGGTTTTTGGAGGGCAAG
This sequence comes from Chitinophagaceae bacterium, assembly GCA_030053935.1. Lineage (NCBI taxonomy): Bacteria > Pseudomonadati > Bacteroidota > Chitinophagia > Chitinophagales > Chitinophagaceae > Chitinophagaceae bacterium. Next base: position 16,757 of record JASGCU010000006.1, on the reverse strand, counting down.
GTCTTTTTCTCTTTTTGCTTCGTAGTCGGAGTTGAGTTTTTTTAATGCATTATCTAATGTTTCGGTAAAAAGTTCTATATTTTCGGGTTCCTTGTCAAATTCTATGAACCATTCGTGGTATGCTTTTTTATTTTCTTCAAAGTAGAATGGGGCGGCAGTGAAGTTAGAAAAGATTGCGTTGGTTTTTTCACAAGCATTTGCTATGGATATTTCTGCGTTTTCTATTATAAGTTCTTCTCCGAAGGCGTTTATGTAGTGTTTTGTGCGTCCTGTGATTTTAATTCTGTAGGGGTTCAGAGATGTAAATCTGATAGTATCTCCTATTTTATATCTCCAAAGTCCTGAGTTGGTAGTTATAACTATGGAATAGTTTGTATTGAGTTCTACTTCGGATAATGGGATAATTTTGGGATTGAGGGTTTCATTATATTGGGTTTCTATAAACTCGTAAAAGATTCCATAATCTACCATGAGGAGCATTTCCCTTGATTCTGGTAGGTCTTGTATTGCAAAAAAACCTTCGGAGGCATTGTATGTTTCTAAATAGTGAAAATTATTTGTAGGGATCAGTTTTTGAAATATGGGTTTGTAGGGTTCAAAATTAACAGCACCGTGGACAAAAAGTTCTAAATTATTCCATACTTCTAAAATATTATTTTTTTTTGTTATTTCTAATATTTTTTTGAGGAGTATTACTGTCCATGTAGGGACTCCTGATATATTTGTAATATTTTGGGATATGGTTTCTTGGGCTATTTTTTCTATTTTATGCTCCCATTTATCCATAAGAGCAACTTTGAGAGTAGGTGTGGTATATATTTTGGTCCATATTGGGAGGTTTTTTAGAATGACGGCGGATATATCTCCATAGTAGGTTTTGGATGTGGTATTCAGTGGGTTTATTTGTTGGCTTCCGCCTATAGTAAGTCCTTTTCCGGTAAAAACTTTTGTATCGGGGTAATTATTTATGTAAAAAGAGAGGAGGTCTTTTCCTCCTTTAAAGTGGCATTCGTATAAGGTTTCGTAGGAAACGGGGATAAATTTACTTTTTGCATTTGTAGTACCTGAAGATTTTGAGAACCATTGTATTTTTGAATTCCATAGAACATTTGATTCTCCTTTCATAATGCGTTCTATATATGGGAATAGTTCTTCGTATACCACTATTGGAACTTGAGAAGAGAATTGAGAGTATGTATGTATGCTTGAGAATCCGTATTTTTTACCGTATTCTGTTTTTTGTGCTTTTTTTATGAGGTTGTAGAGTATTTTTTGTTGTACTTCGTTTGGGTATTTTGTTAAGTAGTTTATATGGGTAATTCTTTTTTGCAGTATTTGTTTTATGAAATATGATATCATTTTTTGTTTGCTTTTTACTGTAATAAGGTATTCTATTGAGAGTAATTAATCAAGTTTTAGTACTGCCATAAAAGCTTCTTGTGGTATTTCTACGTTTCCGATTTGCCTCATTCTTTTTTTTCCTTTTTTTTGTTTTTCTAAGAGTTTTCTTTTTCGGGATATATCGCCTCCGTAGCATTTTGCGAGGACGTTTTTTCGCATTGCTTTGACGGTTTCACGGGCGATAATTTTTGCTCCTATAGCGGCTTGTATTGGTATTTCGAACATTTGTCTCGGCAGGAGTTCTTTTAGTTTTTCACAGAGTTTTCTTCCCCATTCGTATGCTTTTTCTCTATGGACTATTGCTGATAGAGCGTCTACTTTATCTCCGTTGAGCATTATATCTAATTTTACCATATCAGATGTTCTGTAATCGCTGAGTTCGTAATCTAAAGAAGCATACCCCCTGCTGATACTTTTTAGTTTGTCAAAGAAGTCAAAGACCATTTCAGATAGTGGTAGGTCAAAGGTTAATTCTACTCTTTCGGTGGTGAGGTATATTTGGTTTTTTATGATACCGCGTTTGTCTATGCATAGTTTTATGATGCTTCCTATATATTCTGATTTGGTTATGATTTGTGCTTTTATGAATGGTTCTTGTATTTCGGATAGCATGGTAGGATCTGGCATATCTGATGGAGCATTTACATTTTTTACCTCTCCGTTTGTCATGATGGAGTGGAAGCAAACAGATGGAACAGTTGTGATAACAGTCATATCAAATTCGCGTTCTAAGCGTTCTTGAACTATTTCCATATGGAGCATTCCTAAGAATCCGCATCGGAATCCGAATCCTAAAGCAGCGGAAGTTTCTAGTTCCCAAACTAAACTGGCATCGTTGAGTTGTAATTTTTCCATGGCTGTTCGCAGTTCTTCGTATTCAGATGTATCTACGGGATAGATGCCTGCAAATACCATTGGTTTTACATCTTCAAAACCTCTTACAGCAGAGTGTGCGGGGTTTTCAGCTGAGGTGATAGTATCTCCTACTTTTACTTCTCTGGCTACTTTTATTCCTGATATGAGATACCCCACATCTCCTGCAAATACCTGTTGTCGTTCTTCTTTATCTAATTTTAGTATTCCTACTTCTTCTGCTATATAAACTTTCTCTGTGTTTATGAACTTAACTCGTTCTCCTTTTTTTATACTTCCATTAAAAACTCTGAAAATAACTTCTACACCGCGAAAAGAATTATACTGAGAGTCAAATATCATTGCTTGGAGAGGGGCATTCACGTTTCCTTTTGGGGGTGAGATTTTTTTTACGATGGCTTCTAGGATATTATGAATACCTATTCCTTCTTTTCCGCTTGCGGAGATGATTTCTTCTCTTTTGCATCCTAAGAGATCTACCATTTGATCTTTTACTTCTTCGGGGTTTGCGCCGGGTAAATCTATTTTATTAAGGATAGGAATAATTTCTAAATCATGCTCTAAAGCGAGATAAAGATTAGATATTGTTTGTGCTTCAATACCTTGTGATGCATCTACTACTAATAAAGCTCCTTCGCATGCTGCAATAGAGCGTGAAACTTCGTATGAAAAATCTACGTGTCCAGGAGTATCTATAAGGTTTAAAATATATGTATTTCCCTCAAAAGTATAATTCATCTGAATAGCATGGCTTTTAATAGTTATACCTCGTTCTCTTTCTAAATCCATATTATCTAGTAATTGTGCCATCATATCTCTTTGTTGTACTGTTTTGGTAAATTCTAATAATCTATCCGCCAGGGTACTTTTTCCATGGTCTATGTGAGCAATAATACAGAAATTTCTTATGTTATTCATACTATTTTTGATGTTGTTATCGTTATAAATTGTTTTTAATTATGAATTATGCCCCTCTGAAAAAACCTTTTTACATCGCTATAAATTAAGATATTTTTAGCATAAAAGGATTAGTTTATTTATAATATTTATTTTAGTCCCCAAAATTACTTCAAAATTAATTTAAAATAGAAATAAAAAGTAATTTTTCATACAAATTGTTAATTCCGTAAGGATTTTTCAATTTCCTTCCTTATTCGGACAAAGTTTACCTATAAACATCTTATGTTGGTGCACATTTGTTTTATTAATCCTCTATATCTGTTCTTGATATTTGAATAATGCAGGATATTTGATTGAGATATAATATTAATGTTGCTAATAGGTAATGCTCATTTGGTTAATAGAAAAATAACAATTACAAATATTGTATATCTATTTTTAAACAATTAAATGATCAAAAACTTTTCGTGGCGGACTCAATTTTATTATTTAATTTGTATTTTTGATTAACTTAACAAATGTTCATAACATATCCAAAAACTATTTTTTTTCAAAAACCCATCCGTTAATTTAATTTCAAAAAAAGTATTATTCTTAATAATCTATTAAAAAATGAAAAAGCATATTATAGTCCTTATTATTTGTACCCTCCAAAATCCTGCTATGGCTCAAAAAAAAATCCATATAGAAGATTTTACTACTAAAAATATATTTCGTGTGAACTCCATAGAACAAGTCGAGTGGATGAACGATGGAAATTTTTATACAGCAGTAGTAGAAAATAAAATTTGTAAATACAACACCACCACAGGTGAGATATTAGAAGTTATTTTTGATGGTACTAAAAGTGAACCTTCTCTCACCATAGACGAGTATATTTTTAGTGACAATGAAAAAAAAATCTTAATACTCACTCAAACAGAAAATATATACAGGCGTTCTTTCAAAGGAAAATACTATATATATGAACGTGAAAACAAACTTTTGTATCCTCTTTCTTCTGAAATGCAAAGTTATGCCACTTTTTCTCCATCGGGGGAGATGGTTTCTTTTGTAAGAAATAATAATCTTTTTTTTGTAAACCTCATAACCAAAAAAGAAACAGCAATTACTACTAGCGGACAATGGAACAGTATTATAAATGGAAGTACTGATTGGGTATACGAAGAAGAATTTTATATCACCAAAGCATTTGAATGGTCTCCCGATGGCAAGAAAATAGCATTTTATACCTTTGATGAAACAGAAGTTTCCGAATATACTATGCAAAAATGGAATAACGGTGCCTTATATCCCGAAAATTATAAGTTTAAGTACCCAAAAGCAGGAACTAAAAATTCTCTTGTCAGCATTACAGTCTTTGATGTAATAACAAATGAAAAATACCTCGTAGATATAGGAAAAGAAACAGATATTTACATTCCTCGTATGAAATGGACTCAATCTTCCAACGTATTATCTATCCAAAAAATGAACCGATTACAAAATCAATTAGATATTTTGCACGCAGATATACAGGGAAAAAAGACATCTCTCATACTCACAGAAGTATCTAATACTTACATAGATATTACTTTTTGTGATGATTTGACCTATCTAAAAAATGGAACACAATTTATATATTCATCCGAAAAAAGTGGATTTAAACAATTTTATTTGTACCACATAAACGGAACACTACTACAACAAATTACTACCGCAAAGGGAGATGCCGAAACGAAAATACGAATAGATGAAAATCAAAAAGTCCCAATCCTCTATTATACTTCCGCTGAAAATTCTCCTCAAGAAAGAGATATTTTTAGAATAGACATACATGGCAAGAATAAAACCAAGTTAAACACCGAAAACGGTTGGAATGATGCTTCTATGAGTAACGATGGAAAATATTATTTTCATTATTATTCCAATACAGAAACACCTTTAAGGATAACATTATTTGAAACGAAAAACAATAAAAAAAGAAAGGTTTTACAAGAAAATGTAGAACTCGTTGCTAAAAAAAATGAATATAATCTTTCTCCAAAAGAGTTTTTTACCTTCACTACATCCAATGGAACAACCCTCAATGCTTACTTTCTCAAACCCAAAGACTTAGATCCAAATAAAAAAAATCCTGTTTTAATATTTCAATACAGCGGTCCGGGTTCACAAAATGTAACCAATTCATGGGGAGGAAGTAGTTATTTATGGCATCAATATTTAGTGCAAAATGGATATATAGTAGTAGTGATTGATACCAGAGGAACAGGAGGAAGAGGACAAGAATTTAAAAATATAACCTATAAACAGTTAGGAAAATTAGAAAGCGAAGATCTCATAGAAACAGCAAAGTACTTACGAAATCTTTCTTTTGTAGATAGCGATAGAATAGGTATTTGGGGATGGAGTTATGGGGGGTATATGAGTGCTCTCACGCTCTTTTTAGGAGGAGATTATTTTAAAACAGCAATATCTGTAGCACCTGTCACCAATTGGAGATTCTATGATACCATTTATACCGAAAGATATCTCCAAACTCCTCAACAAAACCCAAGCGGATATGATGACTTTTCTCCTATAAGCCATACGGAAAAACTCAAAAAAAACTTCTTACTCATACACGGCACAGGAGATGATAATGTCCATTTTCAAAACACCATCACCCTCCAAGAAAAACTCATTCAAAATGAAAAACAATTTGAATCTTTTTTTTACCCCGATAAAAATCATGGCATAAGCGGAGGAAAAACTAAAATCCATCTCTATACAAAAATGACAGAATTTATTTTGAAAAACCTATAATTATATTCCAAACAATAAAATTCACTCAATATATTGTCATGCAAGAAATAAAAGAAGAAATTTTTTACCCTAAAAATAAAACCGAATGGAGAACTTGGTTGGAAGAAAACCATATATCTAAACAATCTATTTGGATTATGTATTACAAAAAAAAGTCCTCTCACCCTACTATCAGCTGGAGCGAAGCAGTTGATGAAGCACTCTGTTTTGGATGGATAGATAGCACAGCGAAATCTTTTGATAACGAATCATACATACAATTTTTTACAAAACGAAAACCAAACAGTGTTTGGTCAAAAATAAATAAAGAAAAAACCTATCAACTGATAGAAAAAGGACTCATGATGCAGGCAGGATACAAAAGTATAGAAATCGCACAACAAAATGGCTCTTGGAACATATTAGATGATGTAGAAGAATTAAAAATCCCACCCGATTTAGCAGATGCACTAAAAAAAGAAAAAGAAGCAGAAGCATATTTTTTAGGACTAAGCAAATCAGTAAAAAAAAGTATACTCCAATGGCTTGTCCTTGCTAAAACAAAAGAAACTCGCACTAAAAGAATACAAGAAATATCAGAACTCGCCGCTCAAAAAATGAAACCCAAGCAATTTAGATAACATACCGCATTACATGTTTTACTCACTTTATTACTATGACAGAATCAAAACGTCTCGTAACACTATTTCAAAACCTGTATAATGGTAATCCATGGATAGATGTAAATATTATTTCTAGCTTACAAAAACTGACAGCAGCACAGGTATCAAAAAGAATTCTTCCCAATTGTAATTCTATCTGGGAAATAACAAACCATCTCATCTGTTGGAAAGAAAATGTTCTTCAGAGGTTACAAGGAGAAATCATAAAAACACCTTACCATAATTATGTTCAAGAAATAAAATCTAACTCCGATGAGGAGTGGAAAAATACTTTGATACAATTAGAAATCACACAAAAAAAATGGATTGAATTTTTAAAAAATATCAAAGACGAAGACCTGGAAAAAACATATCCTATAAATAATATGACCTATTATGAGCATATTCAAGGTATCATACAACACGATTGTTATCATTTAGGGCAAATAGTCCTGCTCTCAAAATTATCATAAAATCATTACATAAGTAAAAACATTCATTACAAGAGCAGTTGCCCCTGTTAGCAGAAAGCAATCCAAAACGCAGGAAATATTGAATACAACAAATGATAACATACATTTCAATTTTAAGAGGTATAAACGTAAGTGGACAGAAATTAATCAAAATGGATTATCTAAAAAAAATGTATGAAAACCTACACTTTGAAAATATACAAACTTATATTCAAAGTGGAAACGTCATTTTTTTATCAAAAGAAAAGGATTACAAAAAAATTGAGAAAACAATCTCATCACAAATTAAAATCGATTTTGGCTTTGAAGTTCCTGTAATTGTTTTGAACGTAGAAACTTTGGAAACTATTATTGAGAACAATCCATTCACAAAAGACAAGTTGAAAGACATTTCGTTTTTACACGTTACTTTTTTAGCAGACCGTCCAGCACTACTTGACCAAGAAAGCATTACAGAGAAAAAACAAGAAAACGAAGAAATTAAATGTACGCCCCAAGCTATTTATCTGTATTGCCCAAATGGATACGGAAAAACTAAACTTAACAATCATTACTTAGAAACTAAATTGAAAGTAATAGCGACAACTCGCAATTGGAAAACTACAAACGAACTTTTAAAATTAGCAAAAATATAATACATTCATCTATTAATAGTATATGGAATCTATTTACTAATCAAGGTTTTAATATCTTTTTTGCAGATACTCATTAACAATCCAAAATATATTTTTTGAATATATTTTTTGCATAAGATGACTCATTTATATATCTTTCATGCTTTTTTTAAACCCAATAACCAAAATTATTGAGGCAAAAAAAGAAATATACCACAAAAGGGAAAATCCGTAATGTGCTATAATAAAATTCCCAACCACAGGAGAAAGTATATAAGCAAGTGAAAATGCAAAAGAGTAAAAACCCATCGCCATACCTCTGTTTTTAGCATCCGAATAGTGCGTTATATACGTAAGCATAAAAGGAAAAGCCCCAATCTCTGCAAAACTAATAAGAACAGTAGATATATACAAAATGATACGCCCTTCAAAAAGGGTAAGAACCAAAAAGGAAATGCCATTCAATAAGCATCCTATCAGGATAGGAAAAATAAGGGAGGTTTTATTTTTAATGTATTGCACCAAAACCATCTCAAACAAAAAAACAATAAGTCCGTTCAGCCCTATAAGAAGACCAATTTCACTTTCGTCTAAATGGTATATTTCTTTATAATACAGAGGGAGAGTGGTAAAGATTTGAAAAAAAATACTTGCAAAACACACAATACAAAAAAGAAACACCAGAAATGGAACATCAGAGAGCATATCTCGTTTTGGTGCTGTTTCTTCTTTGAAAGGTAATGGAGAACTTTTTTTATTTCTAAAATAATAAAACAAATACCCTCCTGCAATCACAGAGGTAATCCCATCTATTATAAACAGCCAATGAAATGAATAAGAACTTATTATTCCACCCAATATGGGAGCGATGGTGTAGCCCAAATTGATAGCCATTCTGTTCAAACTAAAAGTACGGGTTATGTCTTCTTTTTTTTGCACGTATGCAATAACAGAAACACCATTTGCGGGTCTAAAACAATCTAAAACAATACTGGTGATGAAAACACCACCTCCTAAAAAATAGAAATTCTGCGGAAATGCTAATAAAAATAAACATATTCCGCCTAAAACTAAGCTATAAACCTGCACCCAAAAATGTCCTATTTTATCTGTAATCCAACCTCCGAGCAATACCCCTCCCATAGATCCTAAACCCCATAAGGTCATAAGAATAGTAAGTTCAAACCACCCGAAGCCAAGTTTTTCTTTAAAATAAACACTCATAAAAGGGACCACCATACTACCGCTTCTATTAATAAGCATTACCAAAGCTAATACCCAAGAATCAGGAGACAATCCCGAATATGCTTGTTTATAAAGGGTATATGTGGATTTGAAAAAAGAAAAGATGTTCATAAATAATCATGAGTTATGAATTGGGGAGGAATTATGTGTTTTGTATTTACTTTGTGTATTTTATGCCTTTTTTGTGGACTTTTGTGTAAAAGTAACAATAGTATCTTAAAAAAGATGTATGAAAAAGCTACACCACTATAACTGCTTTTCCCATGATTTTTCTTTGTTGCAAATCAGAGAGAGCGTAAGGAGATTCTGCTAAAGAATATGTCTTTGTTACAGTGGGATAGATGGCTTTTTTTTCAAACCAATTGGTAAGTAACGCATAATTTTTTCTGTTTTTTGCGGGATCATTTTTTACAAGACCTGACCAATACACACCTACTAAAGAAGCGCCTTTTAAAAGAGGTAAATTGAGAGGTATTTTAGGTATTTCTCCCCCTGTAAATCCTATTATCAAATATCTTCCGTTCCATCCTAAAGTTCTTACATATAATTCTGCTAATTCGCCACCTACAGGATCGTATACTATATCGATTCCTTTTTTATGCGTTATTTCTGCAATATTTTCTTTGATGTTGCCCGGCTCTGAATGAAAGACATAATCTGCACCTTGTTGTTTGCAAAAAGATGCTTTTTCTGATGAAGAAGTCACAGCTATAACAGTAGCCCCTAAATGATGAGCGATTTGAATAGCGGCAGTTCCTACTCCACCCGATGCTCCTAATATAAGAACGGTTTCTTTTTTTTGAAGAGAAGCTCTATCCACTAAAGCATGATAGGCAGTTGAATAAGTAAGTAAACTTGCGGAGGCAACAATAGGATTCATATTTTTAGGGACAAAAAAAGTATTATTTTCATTTCCAATAACTTCTTCGGAGTATCCTCCAAAAATAGTACCAGAAACAACTCTGTCCCCTATCTGAAACATCTCTACTCCGTTTCCAATTTTTTTTATTGTTCCCATTACCTCTGCTCCTGGTGAAAAAGGAAAAGATGGTTTCACTTGATATTTTCCTTCTACTAATAAAAGATCTGGAAAATTAACCCCACATGCTTCCACTTGTATCAAAATTTCTTTGCTTTCTAAAGATCGGAGCGTATTTTCTTCCAAAACTAAATCGAATATACCCCCCGTTTTTTTGCAAAGAAGTGCTTTCATTCTATACTATATGTTAATTTTTAATCTTATGCAAGTAAATTTTTTCGCAAACGGTGCATTTTATTTTTAACACTTTCATCTAAAAAATACTCATCTACTTCTAATGTAAATCCTCCTATAAGAGAAGTATCTAGAGATTCTACGATATGTATCTTTTTTTTATTTGTATAGGAGAAATTTTTTAATCGGAGAGAGAGGGCATTTCTGATTGCATCAGAAAGTGAAACAGGAGTGGTGATTTCTACCCGAACAATATTTTCTATTTCATAATACTGTTTAAAAAATGCATCTCTCATAAAAGGTATCACATTTTCTCTCCTTTTCTTTGACATAATTTCAAAAAGAGAGATGGTGAGCGGATGCATTTTGTTTTGAAATATGTTTTTGATTATTTCTATTTTTTTTGAATTAAAAACAGTAGGGTTTTTTAGCATAGTAACAAAATCTGGATTTCGGTAGCATGTTTCATGTAACAACATCATATCTTGTTTTACAGATTCTACATTTTTTTGTTCGTAGGAAATTTCTAATATTGTTTTAGCGTAGCGATGTGCTACTCTTCTTTCAAAAGCCATATTTTATAATTGAGCGTTTTGTATGTACTTCTCTATAAGTTTTTCTTGATTTGTATCTTTTGTTATGTGTTCTTTTACTATTTTTTCGGAAACATCCATAACTAAAGTGGCTATCTGGTTATGAACCTGCCGAAAAGCTGCTTGTTTTTGTTGCTCTATGGTTATTTTTGCTTCTTCTATTATTTTTTCTGATTCTTTTTTTGCTTTTGCTTTTGCTTCTTCTATGTATTTATTTCCATGTTCTTTTGCTTCTTTCAAAATTTTTTCTTCTTTTATTTTTATATCATGGAGATATTTTTGTTTTTCTAAAGAAAGTTCTTCACTTTCTTTTTTTGCTTGTTCTGCTTTTCTGAGTGATGTTTCTATAAATGTCTCTCTCTCTTTCAAAGAAGTAGTTATTGGTTTCCATACAAAACGGAGTGATAGGATAAAAAAAGACAGGAAAACAACACTCTGCCAAAAAAATAAACCTATGCCTGGTGTTAATAATTCCATATATGTTTAATGAAATAATAATGTTAATAATAAATAATGTTGTGTTTTAAAATATGGTGAAAGATTACTTGTAAAATAAAATAAAAAAACAAGTACTCTCTCAACTCAGTGAAGTTACTAATTTTGGATCTATTGTATGCTCAATAGATGTTTTTACTTCGGATGTTTTATGCATAGAAAAAAACCGTTTTATACGCGGTTTGAGTTCTTCTTTAAACATACTGGTAAAAAAACCTATTATCCCTAAAAATAAAGTACCAAAGATATATAATATAATATTATCCATCTTGGATTCTAAACTACCTATATCTTGCTTGAATTCTTTACGATCTGCTTCTCTTTGCTGTTGGAATTCTTTACGATCTGCTTCTCTTTGCTGTTGGAATTCTTTACGCATATCTACCATTTCTTTACGCATATCTACCATTTCTTTACGTATATCTGTTATTTGTTTGTTATTTTCTATGAGTAAAGAAATAATAAGATCTTCACGAGTAGAATATTTTTTTGATGATTGTGCATTCCCTAAGAAAAGTATTCCAAAAGATATAATTGGGAGTAATATTATTTTTTTCATAGATAATCAAAACCGATACATAATCAGATAGGGTATAAATCCTTTTTTATTTATTTTGAATAAGAAAGCATATAACAACCCCGAAGAGTGCTATAACTTCTATGAGAGCGGCAATTATAAGCATTGCTCCTTGGATCTTACCACTTGCTTCTGGTTGTCTTGCCATGGCTTCCATAGCTGAAGCACCGATTTTTCCTATTCCTATACCTGCTCCTATTGCTACAAGACCTGCTCCTACACCTGCTCCTAAATAAGCCCAACTTAACTCCGCTGCTACTAATAATATACTATTCATTGTGATTATATTTAAATAATTATTGTGTTTTGATAAAAAAATGTAAAATTAATAAAAAAAAAAATTAATGGTGTTCTGGTTCTTGTGTTGCCAGTCCTATATAAAGTGATGAAAAAAGGGTGAAAACATACGCCTGAAGGGTTGCCACTAAGAACTCTATACAGTTTATAAATATTAGAACTAAAGTAGCTCCAAACCCTACCGTATAGCTTTCAAAAATAAATATTAAAGAAAAAAGAGATAACATTACTATATGACCTGCTGTAATAGCTACGAACAAACGAATCATTAAAGATATAGGTTTGGTAAAAATTCCTATTATTTCTACCGGCACAATAAATATTTTTATGAGAAATGGGACACCCGGTGCTAAAAATATATGTCCCCAATAGGATTTATTCCCACTCAAATTTGTCATAATAAATGTTATCAACGCAAGTGATAATGTTACTGCTATGTTTCCTGTAAAATTACCTGCACCGGGGAAAAGTCCTAATATATTGCCTCCCCATATAAAAAAAAAGAGGGTAAGCATGTAAGGTAAGTATTTTTCATACTTATTTCCAATATTGGGTTTTACTACTTCATCTCTTATAAATACTATTATTGGTTCTATAAGTGCTTGTAATCCTTTGGGGGCTTGGATTGACCTTTTATTATATGCTTTTGCTACTGTAAGTAAAATGGTGAACAATATTATGACATTTAGGAACAGAAAAAACACATTTTTGGTAAAAGAAAAATCTATAATTTTTCTTCCTTCTTCTCGAGAATATATATGTTCGTGTTCTAATACATATCCTTTATATTCTTCTGTTGGCTTGTGATTACTATAAAAGTGAGAACTGGAAAATATCTCTATCCCCCTATCATCAGAATAAAGGATTACAGGAAGGTAGAGAGTCCCATATTCCCCTTCCCATATATGTATAATATGTGAATCTAAAATATGATGAAAGATAAGATCTCCAGGATTGAAAGTATTATCAGTGGTATCTTTTGCTGTAATAGCAAAGGTATTGATAGATGTACATAATAGTAATATGAAAAGGATAAGTAGTATTTTTTTTGTCACTTTCTGCTGTTTCGTTTTAAATAAAAAAATTATTAACTCATAAATGATTTGCTAAAGTAGTTTTTTTTTTATTTTTTTTGCAAAAAAATAAATAAGGTAGTAAATTACAAAAAAAATAATATACTTTTTATCAATAATTGAAAAAAATACATGAAAGAGAACTAAAAAAAAGAAAGAGGTACTGATTCTAAAAATAAAAGAGAATATTATTTCTTGTATAGCTTGGTGCTTAAACAATGTATTGTTTATAAATTCTAATAAAAGAGATTGTATGAGAAAAAATCCCAAAAAAGAAAATTGATACCTCATAACAAGAGCATCTGTTATAAAAAGATGTATCAGAAAAGATAATCCTAATAGAAAAAAAGTAACTAGGAAATAAATACTATATGTTTTCATAATAATATTCCAAGTAGTTACGAAAAAAAACATTGAGAACCCAATGATAGTAACTCAAGATAGTATGGTTATATTTTCTGACTTGTATTAAAATTTTCTAAATATTCAGAAACTCTTTTGGCAAAAGAACTTCCTAAAGCTCCATCAATTACTCTGTGGTCATAGCTATGGCTTAGAAACATTTGATGTCTGATTCCAATAAAATCGCCATGGGGTGTTTCTATAACAGCTGGTTTTTTACGAATGGCACCGAGAGCAAGAATAGCCACTTGTGGTTGTACTATAATAGGCGTTCCCATAATGCTTCCAAAATTCCCCACATTGGATACGGTATACGTTCCATCTGTCAAATCTTCGGGTTTCAGTTTATTTTCTCGAGATCTTTGAGCAATGTCATTCACTGCTTCTACAAGTCCTAATAGGTTTAACCTATCTGCATTTTTTAGAACGGGAACTATGAGATTTCCTGTTGGAAGTGCTACAGCTAGACCAATATGTATAGATTTTTTTTTGATGATTTTATTACCATCCACAGATATATTTACAAGGGGGAAATCTTTTATGGCTTTTATTACTGCTTCTAAAAATAGAGGAGTGTAGGTAAGGGGTTCGTTGTATTTTTCTTGGAATATTTTTTTGTTTTTTTCTCTCCAAAGAACAATATTTGTAACATCTGCTTCTACAAAAGAGGTAACGTGAGGGCTTATACGTTTACTGCTCAACATTCTTTCTGCTATTATTTGTCGCATTCTGTCCATTTCTATGATTTCGTCGGATCCACTAAAAGTAACTTTTATAGGATTTATTTTTTTTTCTTCGGTAGGTATGTGAGTATTTTTTTTTTGTTCTATATAACGAAGTATATCATTTTTAGTGACTCTTTTTTCTGCACCGCTGCCTGTAATATTTTCCAGTTCTTCCATGCTTATACCTTCTTGTTTGGCAATAGTTATAACTAATGGGGAGTAGAATCTATTACTTTTTTTGGTATTTTGAATAGGGGGTTCTATGGTGAGATTTATTTTTCCTTTTAAGGAGGGTATTTCTATATGAGCAGTGGGAGTATTTGTTGTTTTTTCAGGGCGGATGTCTTTGATAGATTCTATATGTGCTATTATAGATCCTATAGGGACTACTTGTCCTTCTGTGGCTAAAATTTTTGTAAGTACCCCTGCTTGTGTCGATGGTATTTCGGTATCTACTTTGTCAGTAGCTACTTCTAAGACGGGTTCGTCTAATTCTATTGTATCTCCTATTTTTTTTAACCATCTTAAAATGGTTCCCTCCATTATGCTTTCACCCATTTTGGGCATGTATAAATTTACTATTCCCATGTAATTTCTTTGTATTTCATTGGTAAAAAAGTGAGGGTTTTTCATCCCTCACTTTTATGGGGTTACATATTTTTTATAATTTCATCACCGAATTCTGAGCATTTTAGGAGGGTTGCTTTTTCCATCAAACGTTCAAAGTCATAAGTAACTTTTTTAGAATCAATCGTAGTTTCTAATCCTTTTATGATGAGGTCTGATACTTCTTTCCATCCCATATATTCAAACATGAGGGCACCGGATAGAATAACAGATCCTGGATTTACTTTATCTTGTCCTGCGTATTTAGGGGCAGTGCCATGGGTGGCTTCAAAAATTGCATGGCCTGTTAAATAGTTAATGTTTGCTCCAGGTGCAATTCCTATTCCTCCTACGATAGCAGCGAGTGCATCGGAAATATAATCACCGTTGAGATTCAGTGTAGCAACTACAGAGTATTCATTAGGTCTTAAAAGAATTTGTTGTAAGAATGCATCTGCTATGCTATCTTTTATAATGATTTTATGATTATTTTTTTCAATGACCTGCCAAGGTCCTCCTTCGTAGTCTTTTGCTTTGTATTCTGATTTTACTAAGGAATATCCCCATTCACAAAAGCTTCCTTCGGTAAACTTCATAATATTTCCTTTATGAACGATAGTGACAGAAGGTTTTTTATGTATAAATGCGTATTCTATAGCAGATCGTATTAATCTTTCTGTTCCTTCTTTAGAAACGGGTTTTATGCCTATTCCTGAGGTTTCTGGGAATCGTATTTTTCCATACATTTTTGGGAAATTTTCTTTCAGATAATTTTTTATTTTTTTATTATCTTCTGTTCCCATTTGAAACTCTATACCTGCATAAATATCTTCTGTATTTTCTCTAAAAATAACCATATCTGTCAGTTCGGGATGACGGACAGGTGATGGAACGCCTTTGAACCATCGGACAGGTCGAACACATGCATATAGATCTAATTCTTGTCGTAATGCTACATTTAATGATCTAATTCCTCCTCCTACAGGGGTAGTAAGTGGACCTTTTATTCCTACTAAGTAGTTTTTAAAGCTCTGTAAAGTTTCTTCGGGTAACCAATTACCATTTTTTTTAAATGATTTTTCTCCCGCAAGGACTTCTTTCCACATTACTTTTTTAGACCCTTTATATGCTTTTTTTACTGCGGCATCAAATACTCTTTGTGATGCTGCCCATATATCTGCTCCCGTTCCATCCCCTTCAATAAACGGTATTACAGGTTCGTTTGGAACTTGTATTTTTCCTCTTTCTAATGTTATTTTTTGCTCTTGCATAATTTTTAGATGATTTAAGAATATAGTATTTTGTTTTCTTGATAGTTTTGTGTAATGTATAATTATTTTTTGGAATATCTCTTTCTTGTTTTTTTGTTTAATAAATACCATTTTATAAAATAAATAATATCTTTTCTACAATTTCAAAATACACTTCTTAAAAAATTATTTTTATTATACAAAATATTCCTTTTTATTTGAATACCTCTCCGTATGTTTGTTTAAAAAAATAATTTTATCTTTTCTATAATTAAAATAATCGTAACTATTTAGCATCTTATTAAAAATTGTTATGAACAGATGAATAATTAGTACATTTGTATAAAATATTCAAAAAATGGAAATCACGGAATTATATTAGGAGGGTTCTAAAAATTGATGCATTCAAAAAAAAGTGTTGGTAACTATTGATTTTTAAGGGATACAGTCTTGAGGATTTTAATTTTTAGAACCCCTCTTGTTGAATAAACTCCGAATCCAACATCCCATTTTTACCTGTTTTTTTATGCTTTTCATTGCTCATACTATACATTTTTTATTACTTGCAAAAATACATATATTTATATGATTTTCA
>JASGCU010000005.1:58519-71488 GCA_030053935.1 Chitinophagaceae bacterium | reverse complement strand
ATAATGTGAGTTATGATAATATACGGAGAAAGAGGAGAGGTTTTGAATATAGAAAAAGTAGTGATTATTGATTAGTCATGATTTTATTCTTTGTGGAACTTTGTGGCATATTTTTTTATTTTTAAAGTTTCACAAAAGACCCAAAAGAAATGCCAAAAACAGAAATAGCTTATAATTTATAATTCTAAAAAATATGAAAGCAAAGAGATTAATTCGGTTTGATTGGGCGATGAAGACAGTATTAAGAGATAAGGCAAATTTTGATATATTAGAGGGTTTTTTATGTGCCTTATTAGAAGACGATGATATAAAGATATTGTCTCTCTTAGAGAGTGAGACGAATCAAATAGATGAAAATGATAAATTTATTCGGGTAGATTTATTGGTAGAAGATAGCACACACAGAAAGATATATATTGAAATACAGAACACCCGGGAGATAGATTTTTTACAAAGTTTATTATATGCGTCTTCCAAAATAATTGTAGACCATCAAAAATTAGGAAATAATTTTGCAAATATTAGTAAAGTGATATCTATTAGTATTTTATACTTTAATTTGGGAGATGGGAGCGATTATTTATATAGAGGTATAACAGAATTTAAAGGGATTAATAATGGTGAACGATTAGTAATAAAGCAAAAAACAGAAATACCCGAAAGTCTATCTCCTAAATATAGTTTTAGAGAAAAGAATATCTTCCCTGAATATTATTTAATAAACGTAGATAGGTATAAAGACGTTATTCAAAAAAAAATAGATGAGTGGATTTATATTTTTAAAAATAGCGAGGTTGCCGAAGGGTCTACTTCTAAAAATATAGACAAAGTAGAACAAAAATTAGCAGAAATAAACATGACAGAGGTAGAAAGAAAAAGATATGAAAAAAATATAATAAATTGGGTTCGTGATACAGATGCCGTTAGAACTGCGAGAATAGATGGGAGAGAAGAAGGGAGAGAAGAAGGGAGAGAAGAGGGAGAAGCAATTGGAATTCAGAAAGAAAAAAAAGAAGGAACCATAAAAGCTCTCAAGAGAGGAAAACTCACACTTATGGAAATAACAGAGGATTTTGGAGTATCTTTAGAGTTTGTAATGCAAATAAAAAAAGAAAATAACCTTTAAAGGAATACACATTAATTTTAAAAACACGCCATAATTCATATAAATAAATCATGCATTCTAAAAAAACAGCACCAAAAGAAAAAATAAAAAAACCGCCCTTAACACCCATATCTACTACAAAAATCAAAGAAACAAAAAAAAATCCACCACATTTTTTTAAAATGTATTATGGATATATTCTTATAACCATTATAGGTTTTATATTATATGCCCAAACCATTGGTTATAGATACGTAGACTTTGATGATAAAGGGTATATTATCGAAAATGCTCATTATTTTGAGGACTTTTCTAATATATATAAAGGATTTTCTCACTCTGTTTCTTTAGAATATTACCGTCCTTTGCTTTTTTCTTCTTTTATATTTGATTATTCTATTGCAAAAACAGACCCTTTTATCTACCATCTTTCTAATATACTCTTTCATCTTATTTCTTGTCTTTTGTTATTTCGTTTATTGTGTTTATTGGGATATGATAGATGGATTTCCTTTTGGACTACCTTGATTTTTACCGTTCACCCGCTTTTTGTGCAGGCAATAGCATGGATATTTGGAAGAAATGACCCTTATCTTGCCATATTCATCCTTTCAGGTATGATTTCTTATATCCAATATCAAAAGACAAACAAAGTAAGATACTTGTTTCTTCATCTTTTTTGGTATGCTGCTTGTTTATTTACCAAAGAAAGTGGAGTAGGACTTGCTATGGTGTGTTTTGCCTATTCTATTTTGAAAGTCCAAAAAGAAAATCCCATAAATCTAAAAAAAATGGTATTCCTATGGGCATTGATAACCCTTATATGGCTTCCCATTCGGCATAATGTATTAAAAGAAACCGCATCAAAATTTAATGGAACAAAAATAGCAGAAACAGAAATTAGTGTAAATGCCTTTATCTATAATATTCCTTTTACTTTTGAATCTTTAAGCAAGCTCATCCTTCCTCTCAATCAATCTATATATCCCGCCTATTCCTTATTTACTTCTCTGATAGGAGTAGTTATGTATCTTCTTTTTTTAGGCCTTGTCTTATATATAAAACCACGTTCTCATATTATATTATGGATAGGGTGGTGGTTTATTTTTTTATTACCCCCTACCATTATTCGTGCTACTGATATGAATTTTAGTGATTACTTGGAGCATAGGATTTACCTGCCTGCTATAGGTTTTATTGTCTTTCTGAATGAACTTCTTCATAAACAGAAAAGTTTTTTTGCAGCGGAGAGAAAAGAAGAAATGCTTCTCCCTTCTAAATGGGTGTTTCTTCCCATAATATGTATATTGAGCAGTATGACCTACATTCACAGTAAAAACTTTGAGGACGGAATAACTTTTTGGAAAAGCGCAACAGAAACATCCCCCAATAGTCCCGCTGCTTGGAGAGCAAGGGGCAAATGGTTCTTTGATTTAGGAGAATTAGATACAGCAGAAACCCATCTAAAAGAAGCATTTCGTTTAAATCCTGCGGAAAAAGTAACTATGGAAAGTTTAGGAAGGGCTTTTGAACTCAAAAATAAAACAGATGGAGCTTTACGATGCTATAAAAGAATACTTGACCAAAATCCAACCAACGTAGATTATATGGTAAATGTAGGTAGAATGTATGTTCAAAAAAATAACTACGATTCAGCTATTTCTATCTTTGAAAAAGCTATTCAAACAGACCCAAATCATTACCGTGCATACTTTGAAACAGGCATTGTTGCAGAGATACTCAATGATTTTCCAAATGCAATGCTCTATTTTCAAAAAACGACAGAATTAAACCCCCAACTATGGCAAGCACATTTTAACCTTGCAAGAATGATGGAAAGACAATCTCTTTTTGAAGAAGCAAAAAAAGAATATGAAAAGACCAGCACTCTCAATCCACAGATGTACGAAGCAAAATTTCAATTGGGGGTAATACAATTTCAAACTTCTCAATACGAACATTCCAAAAAATCACTTTTATCTGCAATACAAATAGACCCTCAAAAAGCCCATTCTTATATGTATATTGCTCATATACTCTATTTAGAAAAAAAATATGAAGAATCTAAAAGTTTTTGGAAAAAAGGCATCTCCCTTAACTCCCAAATAGTCCGAACATACATAGAAGGTACCTCTCAAAGGCAAGAAATAATAAATTTTTTACAACAAAATCAAATACAATTGTAAAAGAATAGATACAAATTTTTATGTATTTTGAAATAGAATAAAGAACTATTGAAACAATTAATGAGAATTTTTTATAATAGCATAACAAGGTTAATTATTATTAAAAATACAAAAATAACAATGGAAAAAAAGATATACCTCCTTTATAGTTTATGTTTAATAACTTATGTAGGTTATTCACAAAAAATAAATACAGAAAACTTTATTGATTCTGTTGTTTTTTGGAAAGAAGATGTTGAAAAAAATACTATTATAAAAACAGACCCAAAGCAATATCTCTCATTCCAAAAACAGATAAATGTATTTGAGAATAGTATTTTATCTAATCCATTAAAATTAGACGATACAGAAATACCCGTAGTTTTTACACTCATAACAGAAAAAGATATTCAAAACAGTGGGGCAAGGGATATTTTAGAAATATTAGAACAAGTTCCAGGGTTTCAAGGTTCTACTTTAGATGGAAATATACGAACAATAGGAGTCAGAGGGCTTTATGGAGGGGATAATAAAATACTATTCTTGGTAGACGGTCATTCTCTGAATGAAACAAGTTTTGGAATAGCAGTTATGACCGGAAGAATACCTATTTCTCTGATAGAAAAAATAGAAATAGTAAGAGGTTCCTCTCTCCCAAGAATTTCAGGGTATTCTCCTTTAGCAACTATTTCTGTGAAAACAAAAGCAGGAGACCATAAAAATGGATTTAAAGCATCTGTCCAACAAGAATTTTCTCCCGATTTTTTTAAAAAAATCGCAGATATGAGTGTAGGAAATGTATTTTCAAATGGCGTGAATCTTTTTTTATCAACCGGTATCTCCCAAGGAAATATTAGCAATAAAGTGTTTTTATTTAGAAATGATTCTATTTCTTCAAACTATGCAAGAAATTCACAGTACGAAAATGTATTCATATCTGCTCATGCTTCTTATAAAGGTATAGGTATTAAATATCTTTTTGAAGGGTATAGCATAGGAACAGACCCTGCCGCTACTCTTTATAAAAAAAATAATAGATATTTGGGCGGGCATTATATAGGTGCAGAACATACTATTTCAAAAGAAAACCATAAAATACATTCTTTCGTATATTTTAAAGCAGCTACTCCTCTCAATAACGGAAGTAATAAGCAAGAC
This sequence comes from Chitinophagaceae bacterium, assembly GCA_030053935.1. Lineage (NCBI taxonomy): Bacteria > Pseudomonadati > Bacteroidota > Chitinophagia > Chitinophagales > Chitinophagaceae > Chitinophagaceae bacterium. The sequence goes on along the minus strand of JASGCU010000005.1, from coordinate 67,060 downwards.
CAGATTTCATATAAAACCCATTTAGGAGTAGATTGGTTATTTACTGCTTTCAAAAAAATAGGAGGTAATATCGGAGTAGATGGGGTTATTCTCACTCAAAACTATATTCAAACTGATACATTCTTTAACAGCACTAAAAAAAACACTCTCACAAACAATAATATAGGAATATATTCTCAATTTTCTTATAAAACAAAAATTACTAATATATTTGTTGGAACACGATTAGATATCAATACTTTTACGGGAGTTTCTTATGCTCCGCAAGTATCTTTCACAAAAAAATATAACAATATACACTATAAACTCCTTTTCAGTAAAACTTACAACCTGCTACCCATTTACATTATAGATAATACAGATCTTTCCATGAACGATAAAAACACAGAAGATTTTGTATCTGGCGAATTAGAAATAGGATATAATTATAAAAATAAATTGTACATAAATGCAAATATTTTTTATATAGATGCCCATAAAATATGGGACATAAACAATACAGAAAAATACTTTAGAACAAAAATCCCAAGTACTACAGGTATAGAATCTTTTATTTCTTACACCCATAGATATTTTTCTGTAGAAGGTTCTTACAGTTTTTATTATAAATTTTCGGAAGATAATGCATCTCTCTTTACTATAAATGAATCTCTCAATCCAAACTATAAAAATAAATACCTTGCCTACGCACCTCATAAGATAACATTGAACACACACATAAAAGCACATAATATTCTGAATTTTTTTATTCAATCAAGGTTTTACAGCGAACGCGCTTATTTTTTATATCCCTTTTCAACCGATATAAAAACATACCCATCTACATTATTACTGAACGGAGGAATTCATTTAGAAAATCTCCCTCTTAAAAATATTACTATTCGAATGGGGGTTAATAATTTTTTAGATACAGAGTTTCGCTATGGGGTACCTAATAGATCTACTCCCTATGATAGCCCTATACCTGGAAGAACTTATTTTTTTGAAATTGTTTATAAAATAAGTTCTGATTAGCCATTAGAGAAAGTTTTCTGAGTTTCATGTTGAAAATACTTTTATATTATGAAAAAAAATAACACTAATAGAAATAAAATAATCACAAAAAAAAGTATTATTTTTGTAAAAACGATAAAAAAAGTATATTGGAATTATTTATAAAGTAACGATAATAAAAAAGTAGTATATACATTTTATTATAAGCGCAGGTGGTGAAATTGGTATACACGCTACTTTGAGGTGGTAGTGGCTCACGCTGTGGGGGTTCGAGTCCCCCTCTGCGCACACCAAACAACATATTACTCAAATCCATTATATAATATACAAAATAAATTCTTCATACATTATACATATACCACAAACGCAGATGGTGAAATTGGTATACACGCTATTTTCAGGTGATAGTGGCTCATGCTGTGAGGGTTCGAGTCCCTCTCTGCGTACTCTCAAACACCTTCACTGTAATTCACACTCATCGAAATCTACTCATAATGCAAAAAAATAATTTTTTCTCACAAAACTCTACCAAAGAATGGGCATTATTTATAACCCTTGCTATTATATGGGGAACAAGTTTCATCCTCATTAAACATGGTTTAAAAGTATATACTCCAATAGAATTGGGAGCTATAAGAATTACTGTTGCGGGCTTCGTTTTACTCCCCTTTGCTCTCCAACATCTCAAAAAATTTAACATTACAAACCTATATCTTCTTTTTCTCGTTGCCTTATTAGCAAACGTAATACCTGCTATCCTTTTTAGCTTAGCACAAACAAAGTTAAACAGCGGAATAGCAGGAATTCTCAATTCCCTCGCCCCTATTTTTGCTATTCTTATTTCTTATCTCTTTTTCCATGGAAAAATAACCATCGCTAATATTATAGGCATAGTTATTAGCTTTTTCGGTACTATAATATTAGTTATATCCCGAAGCACCAACAGTGTAAGTATTAATTTTTATGCTTTTTTTATAGTATTAGCCACACTTTTATATGGCATAAACGTCAATGTTATTAAAACATACCTTTCTCATAAAAAACCATTCCCCATAAGCAGCGTATCACTTCTGCTTGTATTGCCTGTAACCATAAGTATTCTGTTTTGTACTGACTTCTTTTCTAAACTCAAAAATACAGAAGGAGCATGGGAAGCCCTCGGTTTTATATCCCTATTAGGATTTATGAGTACTGCTATAGCAACTATTCTCTTTAATAAACTCATACAAATATCTACCCCCCTTTTTAGCAGTTCTGTTACCTATTTGATACCTGTAGTAGCAGTGATATGGGGATTCGTAGATGGAGAAACTCTGACTTATATACACCTCATAGGAATGGTAATAATTGTAGGTGGTGTTTATATTGCAAATAAAAAAAGATAAATATGAAAGTATCCATTATGAGAAAAGAGCATTTTAATGCTGCTCATCGCCTCCATAACCCAAAATGGAATGAAGAAACGAACAAAAATATATTTGGACTTTGTAATAACCCTCATTACCATGGACATAATTATGAAATTATTGTAAAACTTACCGGAGAAATAGATGCAGAAACAGGATTTGTTTTTGATATGAAACTACTCAGTACCATCATAAAAGAAAATATTATTAATAGATTTGATCACAAAAATCTCAACAAAGACGTAGAAGAATTTAGAGAATTAAATCCCACTACTGAAAATATTGCCGTTGTTATATATCAAATACTCAGGAAGCTTATAAATAATGCATATACTATTAAAATAATACTCTATGAAACAGAAAGAAATTTCGTTGAATACCCCGCCGAATAAAACTAATGAAATAGCAGATATTCTGAACCCCCTCAGAAAAGATGCTTTTGACATCAGCGATGAAAAGAAAATAGAAATAATAAGCGGGCATTTTAGAAAAATAATGGAAACCCTCGGACTAGACCTCGAAAACGACAGTTTGAAAGCCACTCCTACTAGAGTAGCAAAAATGTATGTAAAAGAAATATTCAATGGTTTAGACCCAAAAAATAAACCTAAAATACAACTCTTCAAAAATACTTTTCAATACCAAGAAATGTTAGTAGAAAAAGATATACACTTTTATTCCTCTTGTGAACATCATTTTGTGCCTATTTATGGAAAAGTCCATGTAGCATATTTTCCACAAGAATATATTATAGGACTATCAAAAATCAATAGAATCGTAGAATATTATGCAAAAAGACCGCAGGTGCAAGAGCGTATGACCATTCAAATTGCCTCAGAAATGAAAACATCCTTAAAAATAGAAGATGTAGCAGTAGTGATAGACGCTACACATCTCTGTGTTTCCGCAAGAGGAGTAAAAGACGTTAATAGCCGAACAGGAACAGCCCATTTCTCGGGAAAATTTTTAGAAGAATCCAAAAAGAGGGATTTCTTAAATTATATCAATACCAATTCTTTATAAGCTCTCCCCAAAATGCAAGAAGAAACAAAAGCATTTCAAAAACTACTTTCTCTTATGAAAGAACTCCGAGAAAAATGCCCATGGGATAAAAAACAAACTTTCCAAAGTTTAAGACATTATACCATAGAAGAAACCTACGAACTTACCGATGCAATCCTTCAAGAAAACACCACAGAAATAAAAAAAGAACTCGGAGACCTCTTATTTCATATCATTTTTTATGCACAAATAGCATCAGAGACAAACACCTTTGATATAGCAGGAGTGATTGAGGAAGTATGTGAAAAACTAATAAAAAGGCATCCTCACATATACGGAAATGTAACTGCAAAAGATGAAGAAGAAGTAAAAAAAAATTGGGAGAAAATAAAACTTACCGAACCCAATAATACATCTGTTCTCAAAGGAGTTCCAAAATCCCTCCCATCCTTGATAAAAGCAACCAGAATGTTAGATAAAGTATCATCAGTAGGATTTGAAACAGATAACAAAGATGATATATACAAAAAAATACATACAAAAATAAAAGAATACCAAGAAATCCTTTTGGATAAAAAAGAAATTCCCGATGATACAAAAACATACCTATTCGGAGATCTCTTATTTTCTCTCATAAACTCCGCAAGATTACTAAAAATAAACCCCGAGGAAGCTTTAGAAAAAGCAAATGAAAGTTTTTTGAACCGTTTCCAAGCAATGGAATTACTCATAAAAAACGATAACAAAGAAATACCCAATCTATCCGTAGAAGAACTTCGTTACTATTCTCGTCAACTCTTACAACTGTAAAAAAAATATTTTTTTATATATAATACTCCGCACAAAAACACAAAGTTCTTACATGTATAGTAAACCACAATAAAAAAACTTGAACTTAAATACATACAATGTATGCAAGAAAAAAATACAAATCCTTTTGAAATAATGCCACCCGATTCCAGATGGAAACCATCAAAAGAACAAGAAGAATTATTTGGAGACGCAATAGAAAAACTATATCCGCCACTTGTTGCAAAAGTGAGACAAGCCGTTTATGAATGGAGATTACATAATTATGCAGGTGCTACCGAAACATCTAAACAATTATTAAGTTTTTGGTTTGGTGAAGTTCACAATAAACCGCCGTACCATTTTGAACAATATTTTTTCTTGCAACGCGAAGCTATTGAGAGCATTATATATATGTTTGAAGTGGCAAAAGCACACGACAAATATAATATGATGCGTTTTGACAGTTCCAACAGGATAACAACAGAAATGTTTACGGAAACTTGGACTCGTTATGTCATAAAAGCCGCAACAGGTTCGGGTAAAACTAAAATTATTGCTTTGGTAGTAGCATGGTCCTTTTTCAATACAGTATACGAAAATAATTCGCTACTCTCTAAAAATTTTTTAATTATTACACCCAATATTATTGTGCTGAACCGAATTAAAAAAGATTTTGATGACCTAAAAGCTTTTAAAACCGACCCAGTTATTCCTGAAAATGGACTTTTTGATAAAAATTGGAAAAATGATTTTAACCCTACTTTACATTTTCAAGATGACCTAAAACCAATATCAGACGATGGAAATATCTTTTTAACAAATATCCATAGAGTTTATTTGTCAGAAAAAGATATTACCGAAGAAGAATATTATTTGGGCAAAAAACCAAAATCTGATGCTGATAAATCGACAGGTTTAGACCTTGGAAAAATTTTGCGTTCTAATAAAATAGATGATATAGTGATAATTAACGACGAAGCACATCACATTCACGATGATAAAATGCAATGGTTTAAAAGCATCCAAGATATTAACAATCAATTAAAACTGAAACAAGACAAAACTATTTCTATTCAATTAGATTTTACTGCAACGCCAAAACATCCCAACGGTTCTATCTTTGTACAAACTATTTCAGATTTTCCATTAGTTGAGGCAATTAATCAAAATATAGTAAAATCTCCTGTTTTACCTGACGACGAATCTCGTAAACAACTCAGAGAAAAAGAATCTTCCGTTTTTACAGAAAGATATAAAGAATTTATTCACCTCGGAGTTATTGAATGGCAAAAACAATACGAATTATTCAAATCGCAAAAAACACCTCTTTTGTTTATCATGACAAACGACACAAAAGAGGCAGACGAAACCAAATCATTTTTGGAAAAAGAATATCAAATTTTAAAAGGTTCTGTTTTTGTAATTCACACTAATAACAATGGAGAAGTTACGGAAAATGCAACAAACAAAAAAGATAAACAGAAACTCGAAAAATTAAGAGAAATTGCTGATAATGTAGATAATCCCAATTCTCCATATAAAGTAATTGTTTCCGTAATGATGCTGCGTGAAGGTTGGGACGTAAAAAATGTTACAACTATCGTAGGTTTAAGACCTTACGGATCAGAAGCAAAAATTTTACCCGAACAAACATTAGGTAGAGGTTTACGTAAAATGTTTGATTTCAATACAAAAGAAGAACTCGTAGTTGTTGGAACATCCTCATTTATTGAATTTGTGGAAGAAATAAAAAAAGACGGTGTAAAACTTGACTATAGATCAATGGGAGTCGATAACAATAAAAAAACTACAATTCTTATTGAAATTGACAGAGAAAACAAGAAAAAAGACATGGAAAAATTAAATATTTCCCTGCCTTTACTTGCACCCCGTATTTACAGAGAATATAAAGATGTATCACTTATCAACGAAAACGAAGTAACAATAAACCCTATAAACCTTAAAACATTCAATGAGCAAGAGTTGAAAAATATTGTTTTCAGAGATATTAACAAGGAATTTTCGCACACCACCGAATATACCGATTCAATGCCCAATTACAGAAATGTAATTCAATTTTTCACAAACAGTATTTTACACTCGGTTCGTATGTTTAGCGGTTTTGAAATACTGTATCCGAAAGTCGAAAATTTTATGAAAAATATACTTTTTGGAAAAGAAGTAAATTTGGAAGATGCCCAAGTTATTAAAAACCTCGCAGAACCTGAATCAAAAAAAATTATCCACGATACTTTTAAAACTTTAATTGACACACAAACAATCAAAGACAATAAAACAGCAAAACTAAAAGATACTATTCAAATTACAGATACGAAACCTTTTTTTGTAGAAAATAAAAAGTTTTTACCCGCTACAAAAAGTCCTTTTAATAAAACTGTCGGCGATAACGATTTTGAACTTGATTTTGCCACTTCTCTCGAAAAGTGTAACGACATAATTTCTTTTGCTAAATGTTATCGTTCACTCAATTTTAATATTGAATATCAAGGTGAAGATAGTAATTTACATACATATTGTCCTGATTTTATTATAAAACAAAATGAACAAACAATTTATATTGCAGAAACCAAAGGAAGACAAGACCTCGACGATGTGCGTAAAATTGAACGACTTAAAACATGGTGCGAAGATGTTAATTCGGTGCAAACAGAAATAAAATATATTCCGCTTTTTATAAAACAGGAAGTGTGGGAACAATATAAAAAAGATATTCGTAAATTTGCCGACATTGCAAAATTATTCAAACCATAAAAAGGTTAAATTATGGAAACAGGAGAAATCATTTTATATAAAACAACAGACGGAAATATTAAAATTGATGTTCGGTTAGAAGATGAAACAGTGTGGCTGACACAAGAACAAATGGCTACATTATTCGGCAAAGGCAGAAGCACTGTAACCGAACATATTGCTAATATTTTTGAATAAGGTGAGTTAAACGAAAATGTGGTATTTCGGTTTTTCCGACACACCACTCAACATAGTGCTATTGTTGGAAAAACACAAGAAAAAGATGTGAAATATTACAATCTCGATGTCATTATTTCGGTGGGCTATCGGGTAAAATCGCAACAAGGCACACAATTCAGAATTTGGGCAACAGGGTGACTTAAAGAATACATAATTAAAGGATTTGCATTAAATGACGAGCATTTTAAAACAGGTAATTCTATGAATTATTTTAACGAACTGCAAGAACGCATTCGTGAAATCAGTTTATCCGAAAGATTTTTCTACCAAAAAATTAAAGATATTTATACCACAAGCATTGATTACAATCCGAAAGACGAAAAAACAATTGAATTTTTCAAAATTGTTCAAAATAAATTGCTTTGGGCTATCAACCAACAAACTGCTGCCGAATTAATTTATCGTAGAGTTGATGCTTCCTTGCCTTTGTTAGGTATCCAATCGTTTGACAAAGAACAAAGTTTAATAAAAAAAACAGATGTAAATATAGAAAAAAATTATTTAAACGAAGACGAAATTAAACTTCTCGGACTTTTAGTGGAACAATACCTTGCTTTTGCCGAATCTATGGCACAACAACAAACACCAATGTATATGAAAGATTGGATACAGCGTTTAGACATTATTGTGCAACTCAACGGCAGAGAATTATTAACTCATGCAGGCAAAATAAGCCATCAAACTGCAATTGAAAAATCAAACGAAGAGTATGCGAAATTTAAAGAAAAACAAAAAGCGATTGAACGCGAACAAAGTTTGAAAGAAATTGAACAAGATATTAATTCGCTTAAAAAGAATTTGAAAAAATAAAATTGTTATGCCATATATTAGAATTTGGGTACATATTGTTTGGTCAACCAAAAACAGACAACCATTTTTAAATAAAGAAATTAGGCAAAATGTATTTAAACATATTAGCGAAAATGCTAAAAGTAAAGGTATTATACTTAATATTATAAATGGCTTTGACGACCACGTACATTGTTTGGTGGGTTTAAATGAACAACAAAATATTGCGACCATTGCACAATTGTTAAAAGGTGAAAGTTCGTTTTGGATAAATAAAAATAATCTTTGTAAAGAAAAATTTGGTTGGCAAGATGAATATTTCGCTGTTTCGGTAAGTGAATCGCAATTTAATACTGTGCGAAATTATATTTTTAAACAAGAAGAACATCATGCAAAAAAAACATGGCAACAAGAATATGATGAATTTATTAAAAATTATAATTTTGAAAATCTTGAATAATTGTTATTTAAAGCCCTAAAGGGCTGATTGTATTTGTGTGTTTATTTTTATCCCACGCCTTAAAAGGCGTGGCAATAAAAAACAATAATAAAAAACAATAATAAAAAA
>JASGCU010000005.1:33756-58419 GCA_030053935.1 Chitinophagaceae bacterium | reverse complement strand
CACGCCTTAAAAGGCGTGGCAATAAAAAACAATAATAAAAAACAATAATAAAAAACAATAATAAAAAATAATATAAATTGCCTCGCACTTTAGTGCGGGGATAGAATGAATTGATTTAATTATTATCAGGGATTTAGCCCTTTAAAATATAAAAAAATGAACCTCACAGAACAAGAAAAAGAACTCATTATAAATAATATAAAAGCAGGTAGAACACTCAAAAAAGATCTGATTTACAAACTTTTTGCAGAGGACGAAGACGTGTTTTTGTTTTGGAACGGACGTAACGAAACAGTTACAAACGCCGTTTTGCCTTTTCACAGCATCGAGCAAATTGACGAACCACGCAAAGAAGACCAAAACACAAATATACTTTTCGACCAAAGAGGCAGACAAATAAAGGGTTGGACAAATAAACTCATTTGGGGCGACAACAAACTAATATTGTCTTCATTGGTTCACGGACCCTTGCGCGAAGAAATTGAAAAACAAGGAGGTTTGAAATTAATTTACATTGACCCTCCTTTTGCAGTTGGTTCTGATTTTAGCCACGAAATTACAATTGGTGATGATACCGTTACCAAACGACAATCTGTAATAGAAGAAGTGGCATACCGCGATACTTGGGGGCGTGGAATTTCCTCATACCTTTCTATGATGTATGAACGACTAAAATTGATGCACGAATTACTCTCAGATGACGGTTCTATTTATGTGCATTGTGATTGGAGGGTATCATCTCAAATAAAGTTAATTTTAGATGATATTTTCGGAATAGAAAATATAAGAAATACAATAACATGGCAAAGTTCATCTGGTGCAAGAGGTGTATCAGGTGGCGAGGTGAAATTTGTTAGAACTAATAATTCAATTTTCTTTTATGGCAAAAACAGAAAAAGTGTTTTTAATGTTCAATATAGAGATTATTCTGATAATACATTAAAAATGTATAAATTTGATGATAAAGATGGACGAGGTCTATATCGTTTGCAAATTTTACGAAATTATTCTCAAAAAAGTATAGATGAGATGGAATTAGATAATCGAATTTATACAGACGAAAAAGGTAAAAAACATTTGAAACAATATTTATCAGAAAAAGAAGGGGTTGCGGTAGATGATATTTGGACAGATATATTCTCTTTGCAAGCAGGTGCAAATGAAAATGTATATTACCCCACCCAAAAACCCGAAGCCTTATTAGAACGCATCATCAAAGCAAGTAGTAACGAAGGCGATTTAGTAGCCGATTTCTTTTGTGGCAGTGGAACAACCGCCGCTGTATCCGAAAAACTCGGCAGAAAATGGATAACAACCGATTTAGGAAGATTTGCAATTCACACTACCCGCAAACGCTTGATAAACATACAAAGGCAACGCAATGAGGATGGTTTGCCATACAGGGCTTTTGAAATATTAAATATAGGAAAATATGAACGTCAGTTTTTCTTTGGTTTTCCAACCAATGTCTTACCCGAAGAACAAGAACAAATACAAGAAGAAAAATTACAAAAATATATACATTTAATTCTTGAGGCGTACAATGCAATTCCTGTAAAGAATTTTCGCACTTTTCACGGTCGCAAACACACACGTTACGTGCATGTAGGTCCCTTACATTTTCCTATGACAAAAATGATGTGCGAGGAAATTTTTGAAGAATGTAAAGAAAAAATCATTACGCAGGTAGATATTTTGGCATTTGAATTTGAAATGAACTTAACACCGTACATTCAACAAGAATTTGCAGAAAGGGGAGTTGATATTCGTTTGCGTTACATACCCAAAGAAGTTTTTGACGAAAGAGCAGTTGAGAAAAAACAAGTTCGATTTTACGATGTTGCCTATTTAGATGTCAGACCAATCGTAAAAGGAAAAACTGTAAGCGTAGAATTGAAAAATTTTGTAACCAGATACACCCAAGACGATTTAGAAGAAGTAACCGAACAAGTGAAAAAAGGAGGAACAAGAGTCATCATAGAAACTGGAGATATAATAAAAATCAGTAAAGCCGAAAATGGAATTGTAGAGCGTGAGATATTAACCAAAACATGGACAGACTGGATAGATTATTGGAGCATAGATTTTAACTACGAAGACAAAAAAGAAATCATCCAAATAGGTACAAACGGAAACGCACAAAGCGTATGGACAGGAAATTATATATTTGAAAACGAGTGGCAAAGTTTCCGTACCAAAAAAAACAATACATTTGAACTAAAAAGTGCGAGCCACGAATACAAAGAAGAAGGTATTTACAAAATTATGGTAAAAGTAATTGATATTTTGGGAGTAGATACATCAAAAGTAATAGAAATACAAGTAAAAAAATAATGCTTATGTGCATTTTTTTGGATATACACACATATTTTTAGAACGTAATACTAAAATTTGAGTTTTTTTTGTAATAAAAAACTAAGAAAAGATATTTTCAAACAAGCTATTTTGGAAAAAGAAAAAAAAATAGTATTTTATTGTTTATGTGTTTTTTAGCACGTATTGTAATTTTTATATTCATTTTAATAATTTAATTTAATAATTTAATTTTTAATAATAATGAAAAAGTGTAGATTTATAGATGCCTTGATACAGGGTATCAAAAAAGAAGTGAAAGGTATTTTTGTTAAGGCGGATAGAAGAATAACTTTTTTCTCTCTTCTATAGACAAGAAAATCGTAGTTGCAAACTCTTGTGGTTGCCCATAAATATGTATCATTAAAAACAAATACAATAAATAAATAACCAATTAAAATTACATAAAAATGAAAAATATAAATAAATTAGTAGTGGTAGGAGTCGTATTGTTGGAGTGTATTACTTTTGTAAGTAAATCCCAAGTTCAGATTACTTCACAGACAATTAGTTTTACTATTCCGGTAAAAACGTACAAAGATCCAGTATTTACTCTTGCAGCGACAGCAAGTTCGGGGTTAACAGTTCAGTATTCTAGTAGTAATACTGCCATTGCGAGTATAAACGGATCTTCTGTAAGCATCAATGGAGCAGGAACAGCTTCCATAACTGCATATCAGGGAGGAAATGCTACATATTCTAGTGCAAGTGTAACCAGAATTCTCATCGTAAATAAAGCGAGTCAAAATATCAATTTTGGATCATTAGCAAATGTAACTTTTGGAAGTTCATCTTTTGTTTTACAAGCAAGTGCTTCTACTGGTTTACCTATTTTATTTTCTACTTCTTCTATTTTGGTAAGTATAAATAGTAATGAATTAACTGTAACTGGGAAAGGAGCAGGAGTAGTAAGTATTATAGCATATCAAATAGGAAATAATAATTATCTACAGGCATCTACAACGCAAACATTTACTATTCTCCCCCCTATTTCTTACAGAGATAGAGATGGTGATCGTCTCATAGAAATAAGCACTATAGAACAATTGGACTCGATCAGGTATAATCTCACAGGTATTTGTAATGTAGGTACTTGTAACGGCTATGAGCTAATGGATAGTTTAGATTTTAAGAGTCCTTCTTCTTATAGATCGGGAAGTGTAAATACTTCTTATACTACAGGAAGTGGTTGGCTTCCTATTGGAACTTATTCAGAACCTGCTACTGGCAGTTCTTTTAATGCTATCTTTGAAGGCAATGGAAATACTATAGATAATCTGTATGTAAACAGAGGAACTACTAATAACGTAAGTTTTTTTGGATATACAAGTAACAGTAGTATAAGAAATATAGGTTTCAGAAATGTATCTGTTTTTGGATACGACTTTGTCGGCGGATTAGCTGGAGATAATTATTATGGAATTATAAGCAACAGCTACACTACAGGATCTGTTTCTGGTAATATTAATGTAGGTGGATTGGTAGGACATAATTCTGGATCTATAATCCAAAGTTATGCTACGGCATCTGTCTCGGGTTCTTCTTTTTCAATCGGTGGATTGGTAGGAGACAATGAGAAAACAATAACCGGAAGTTATGCTACGGGATCTGTCTCGGGTAATCTTTCTATCGGAGGATTAGTAGGAAATAATTATGAAGGAACAATAACCCAATGTTATGCTATGGGATTTGTCTCGGGTTCTGAGTATGTAGGCGGATTAGTAGGAAATAATTACCAAGCAACAATAATGCAAAGCCATGCTACGGGATCTGTCTCGGGTTCTGGTTCTATTGTGGGTGGATTGGCAGGATATAATGATAATGCAACAATAGCCCAAAGTTATGCTACAGGATCAGTCTCGGGGTATAATCGCGTTGGTGGATTAGTAGGGTATAATGATGGATACATAAACCAAAGTTATGCTACAGGATATATCTCAGGGAATCGTTTTGTTGGCGGATTAGTGGGATCTAATTTTAAAACCATAAGCCAAAACTATGCTACCGGATCTGTTTCTGGTTCTGATGTTATTGGCGGATTAGTAGGTTCTAATGCTGCAACTATACACTATGCCTATTGGAATAAAGATGCTACTCAAACAATAAAAGAAACAGCAAGAAGTAATAAATTAGGAATAGGTACTAGTACTATCGCAGTGAGTTATGTAAAAGACTTCACTCTTTCTGCTCTGCAAAGTCCTACAGGAACAGCAACAGATAGTATAAGAGAATTAGGACCGGGTTTTATATATAGACAAGGATTCTTACCTGCAATTCATAAAGGAGCAAGAATAACTGTAAATAATATAAACTTTACTCAAACAGTTCCAAGTATTACAAATATACAAACAACTAGCACCTTAACAAACGTAATTCAAGGAGGTACAACCACTCGTGCTATTATTACTGTAGCTGGAATAGGTTTTACTGCTAATTTTATAGATACTACTTCGGGACGTTTAAAAATAGATACAGGACGTTTAAAAACTCCTATTACAAATATTCAAAATGGGACCGAAAGGGGTATTGTAGGAAAGTATCAAACACAAACGGGAATAACTTGGACCCTTATTGCATCTAAGACATTCGGAGATGCACCTTTTGTACTAACAGCAACATCTTATGATAATGCACCTGTTTTGTTTTTTGCTTCTAATACTAAAGTAAGCATTGAAAATAATACAGTAACTATCAATGCAGGAGGAATGGTAAATATCATTGCACGTAGTGAAAACGATAGTATTATGATATTTACAAATAGAATACTTACCATATACAAAACAAGTCGGAGTGTAACTTTTGAAGCATTGGCAAGTAAAACTTTTGGAAACACATCTTTTGTATTAACCGCAATGAATTCGGAAAGTTTATCTATTTTATATTCTGCTTCCAATACTCTTACCAGTATCAGTCATGATACAGTAACTATCCAAGGAGCCGGGACGGTAGGTATTACAGCATACCTTGACAATGGTAATTTCTTTGGTTTTACTACTCAAATACTTACTATACACAAAGCGGTACAGAGCATTAGTTTTCTTCCCTTAGTAAATAGAAATATTGAAGATGCATCTTTTGTATTACATGCAACATCTTCTGGAGGTTTACCTGTTTTATATTCTTCTGCTTCTCCTTTAGTAAATATCTCTTATAATGTAGTGCGTATGAATGAAGCAGGAATAGTAAGTATTACAGCATATAATAATGGAAGTAGTAATTATCTCGGAACATCTATAATACAAGCATTTACTATACGCAATCTCAATAATTTTACTAAAACAACCCCAACTCTTATTTTTACTTCTATTCCTAATCTCAGCATAGGACAAAGCTATACACTTGTAGCTACTTCTAATAGTCATTCTTCAATAACTTTTACTTCATCGGATACTAATAAAGTGAGGGTCAAAGGAAATACTGCTCTTGCAAAAGCAGATGGAAGAGTAACTATTACTGCAAGTCAAGAGGGGAATATACAGTTTAATTCCGCTATCGCTCAACAAACAGTAACAGTAACAGTAGGAAATATTCCTCTTACTTCCATAGAAAAAGGAAATTCTACTATACGTATCCATCCTAATCCTTCAAATGACTACATAACCATTCAAACAGATAAAGCACAAAAGATTTCATCTATTAAGATGTATGATCTCATAGGTGTGAGTTATGAGTTGAAAGTTATGAGTTATGAGTTAAGTTTGAGAGTAGATTTGAGAACATTGCTCAAAGGAGAATATATTATAATAGTATACGGAGAAAAAGGAGAGGTTTTGAAGATAGAGAAGGTCGTGATTATTGATTAGTCATAATTTTATTTTTGTGGAGCTTTGTGTCTTTGTGTAATTTTTAAAAAGAAAATAACTACTGCAAAGACACAAAGGAAACCACTCATAATTTATATCTTTTAACTCATATTTCTCACACAAAGAAAGTGTCTTCAAAATTGAGAAGAAATACTTCGTCTGTAGCCCTGGTAAGAGCAGTATACAGCCATCGGAGGTATGTTTTATTAAGACGGTAAAAAGAGACAAATTCTTTTTCAATAAATACAGATTTCCACTGCCCTCCTTGTGCTTTATGGCAGGTAATGGCATAAGCAAATTTTACTTCTATTGCATTCAAATACTCATTATTCTTTATATACTCCTCTCTTTCTGCTTCATCAGCTAATTCTCGGTAATCTTCAAATACTTTTTGAAATAATGCTTGGTAACTCTCGTAAGAGAAGTGAGAACTTTCATTTTTCAAAGAATCAAGGATTATTTTACATTCAAATGGTTCTTGATGAGGATAATCTAATAATTCTAGTACTACCGTAGCAAAATGTAAATCATATATATATTCTATTTCTTGTATCTCCACTATTCTCACAAAATCTCCATTTGCTAAAAAATCCAGCTTTGTGTTTTTACTATAAAAATAATTATTTTTTGTAATAAGTAATGTGTCCTCTACTTCTATTTCAGATTGAAAGGCATAGATATTTTTACGTATAAGAGTATTATAAACAAGGGCTTGTTTGTTTGATAAACAGATAATGACGGTGTTTTCTTTTCCATATTTTTTATGAGCATACTGCAATCCATTGTCTAATTGATGAGGATATATTTTAAAAATATCTTTATAAGATTGTGTATGCAGTTGAGGAAAAAGATTATTTGTAGTAATGGCATTTCTTATGAGAGTCGCATTGTGTAAAATTCCCGATTGAGCATTTTGCCGCACTACTTCTTGGAGTTCTGTTTCTATTATAGATACAGAAAATTTATTTTTTAGATAGTGAGAGTCAAGGGCAGGGGAAAGTTCGGTATGCACAGGTGGGAGCTGTGCAATATCCCCAATAAAAAGGATTCTATTAGAGGGATTTTCAAAAACATACTGAATGAGGTCGGTGAGAACACCATTTGATTCTTTATTAGCAATATCGGATAGCATAGAGGTCTCATCTATAATATAAATAGTGTTTTTATGGCTGTTTTTTTTGAGAGCAAACTTTGGAAATAATTGAGTGGAGTCATTTTTACTATCGTATATAATTTTATGTATGGTAAAAGCAGCACGAGATGAGTATTTAGATAGTATTTTTGCTGCTCTTCCTGTGGGGGCAAGGAGAATGAACTTTATTTTTAATGCGGGTAAAACCTTTACAAATTCAGATATAATACGGGTCTTTCCTGTTCCTGCATATCCTTTTAGTATAAACATTTTTTTTTCTTTGGATTCGTCTTCTACAAATGTATCCAATAAATAGACACACTTTAATTGGTCTTCCGTAAGGGGAAAATCAATACTTTGCTTGATAAGGTCGGATACATGTATTATTTTTGAAGCAGGGTTTTTAGAAGATTCATTCATAATAGTGGGAATTTTATACGTAATACATTATGATTTTATTCTCTGTGGAACTTTGTAATTTTTAAAAAGAAAAATAATAGAACTAAAATACGAAAAGAACATATAAAAGGCGTAAAGTAACCCATTCATAATGTGATTCGAAAAAAAGATTTTTCAGAAGTCATATCCGAGAGCTAAATAGAATTTGAAGGGACCTGATTTTTCTCCGTCCCAAGAGCGTGCAACATCAAATCGTATATGATACCCAAGAATGAAGGTTCTTACACCAAAGCCGTATCCCATATTCCATGGATGTTTTGTGCTTTTTATAACGGCAGTAAAAGGATTATTTTCTGATCTAAAGATGGTGGTATTGATAGTATTATCTTTTTCAAAAGGAGAGGCGCCTGTCCAAGCGGCTCCTATATCATAAAAAGAAGTTATCTGTAAAGCCCTCAAAAATTTTGAGGATATATATTTTTTAGTAAATATTCTTATGAGAGGAAGACGCAGTTCTGCATTGATGAATACTACTTGATTTCCATTTGTATTGTTATTATCAAATCCCCGAAGATTGGTAGCAAATTTAGTAAAAAGAATATCGGAGTTATTATTTCCGTAAGCCATTTGGAGGGGGTTTTCAGGTGTGTTTGCATTTATGGTATTAAAAAATGTTCCGTATTCCCCTCCGAGTAAATAAGATTTGGGATTAGCTCCAAAAAAATTTCCATAAAATAATCTGGTTGCAAATACTAACTCTCTATATATTTGTTGATAATGTCTGATATCTACTTCTATATTGTGAAAGCTTTTTTGAAAGTTTGATATACCTATATAAGAGGTAAAAGATACTTTTCCTTTTGTTCCCAAGGTAATATTTTCTCCCGCAATAATTGTTTTATCAAGTATGATTTCACTATTTATTCCACCGTATTGGTCTGATTGGTTGGGAGAGAAGTTATTCGTGGTTATAGTGCTTATAGAGTTTGGATTCAGTTCTAAAAAACGAGTATAGGTAAAAAATGGTTTGAGAGTTATTTTAGTAGCATTATAAATAGGAATGCTTGCTTCAAACGATATATTATGAAGGATGTAAGATTGGCTGTATTGATTTTCTACTTCAAATATATAAGAGCGTAGGTCATATCTTGTTTTGAAATCTATATTATGTTTGATATATTGATACTCTCCAAAGAAATCATAGTTTTTAAAGTTCCCTCCTGAAAAGAATATATTTGTTCCCCCATAAAATAAATGATCTTCTAATAAGTCGTTCATTCCTGTTTCTATAACCATTCCAAATCCTCTCAGGGGTTCGTTTATAAATGTAGTGCCTATGTTTCGGGTGCTAAAACGTGGTTCGTATGGAAAAGGACCGAGTGTTTTATTTTTTTGTCTCGTTCCGATGAATCGGGTTAAAAAAGATTCGGATTGTGTTCTTTGCTGTATAATATCTTCAGAAATAGCATAATTTTCTGTATCTATCAGTCCATCTATTCCCGAAAAGAGAGGGTTTTGTAGTATAGATGTTTCTTTATTTTTTGAAATATTGCTTGTTTTGAAATAATAAGAGGTTAATGAGTCTTTTCTTTTTTTTTCTTTCATTTCTATGTTTCTTTTTTGCACAAAATCATATTGGATATATTTTTGGCGAGGTGTTGGTTCACGGAAAAGAGAAGTATCTATATTTGTATAAGGGTATAATAATATTCTTTCCCTTCCGTTTTTATAAACTACTGCTGCTAGAGTATTTGTTTCTTTTTGGATATCGTATTGTAGGAAATTTATGGCATTGTCAAATATTTGGGTGTATGTTTTTTGATTGGTATTATATTTATAGAGATTTACAATTCCTTTTTGGTCGCTGATATAAAAAAAATCATCATTATCTAATGCCTTGGGAGCGTAGTTACTTCCAAAGTCATTTGTTAATCTTATCACGGTATTTTTTGTAGTATCTAAATTATATAAAAAGAGATTATAATTATTCTGTAATGTTGTCAGAGATGGGTAATTATTTTTGAGGGATTCATTATTTCTATTGGAGCTAAAGATAATATTGTCTGATTTGGGAATAAATTCAGGTGTAATATCATCAAAGAGGTCATTTGTGAGCCGTCGTAATGTTGTGCGTCTCACAGAGAGGAGATAGAGGTCATTTTGGCCATTTATATCCCCACTTATTATACCTATTTTTCCATTTTCATGAAAAGCAATGTTTCTTATTTTAGAAAATCTTTCTAAATATTTGATAGATGAGATTTTAGAGAATATATTATTGAGTTCTAAAATATAAATTCCTTTTTTGAGGTATACAATACCGATGGTACTATCATTTACCCATTTGATGAGAGGTATATCGTTTTCTTTTTCTCTATCTACTATTTTTACTCCTCCTCTTTTGATGACTCTGTTTTTTTGGGTAAGCATATCGTACAAAAAAACTTGGTATCTTCCGTTGTTATTAGCGGCATAGGAAAAATATCTTTGAGTATTGTTAAAGGCGAGTGCGGTAATTTTTTTGTTTTTATTTTTATTTTTTATAAAATATTTATCTTTGGGTATTTCGAAATCTTTTTTTTCAACATCGGCAGCATTGGTGAGGTAAAAATTTTTCCATTCTGCTAAAAAATCTTTAAATGATAATCCTAAAGTATTGCTGATGCTTTTTTTGTAATTTTTATTTATGCGGGTGAGGTTTAAAATATTAGAGATATTATTTTTTCCATAGCGAAGGATTATAAAGTTCCAAAGAGATTGTCCTAAAAGCATTGCTTCTTTCTCAGAATATTTTGCATTTGTAAAGTCAGCAACTCTTTTATTTGTTTTTATAAATTCTCTTATGTAGCTATCCATTTCTACAGACCATCCCTTAGAGAGGGAGAGAGAAAGACCATCTATGAACCATTTTGGGACATGCTGCCTATATGTGCTTTGAAAAGTATTATAAAGAGTTCCCCCAAAAAACATATCTTGGAGTAATAGTTCTGTAATTTTATACTTAAGTACTTCTCTAAAATCTGTCATTGTTCCAGGGTATGCTATTTCTAACACTAATTTTAGAAAATGTGTTTCTCCATTTTCTCCAATAATATCTTTATTTAAACCCACATTACTCTGTTGCATATCTGCAATAGAATTATATAATAATATTTGGGTTTTTGTGTATGGTATATAACCAAGTGTGTTTGTTATGTTATCAAATTCTTCTTTCAGGTATTCTGCGGTAATTTTTGCATAGTCCTCGCCTTCTTGATAAAAATAGATATCAAACTTATCTGTGTTGTAATAAAACCATTCGTAATTTTTGTAGCGGATTCGTGATTTACCAAAGTTAACGAACGGATTCTGTGCAACCATATCACTGATTGTGAGTAGGATTATAAATATCGTAAAAAGTATTTTTTTGAAAGATATCATTATTGTAATATTTGTAAAATAAATATTTGGTAAATAAGTCCTATTTTCATACTAATAAGAAAAGTATTATTTTTTTTATATTTTTACTTTTTTAGAGTTTTTATGGAGCATTTCATAAAGAATTATTTGAAAACAAATATAATTACAATGAAAATCCTATTTTGCAAACACACTTAAACTTTTCAAAAAAATGAATATAGAAACACCCGAAATAAGCACAACAGATAAAAACGATTATTCAGCTTCCAATATAGTAGTATTAGAAGGATTAGAAGCAGTGAGGAAACGTCCCGCAATGTATATAGGAGATATTGGAGTAAAAGGATTACACCATCTTATATGGGAAGTAGTAGATAATTCTATAGATGAATCATTAGCAGGGTATTGCAATGAAATATCTGTTACTATTCATACAGATAATTCTGTTACAGTGGAAGATAACGGAAGGGGTATCCCCACTGATTTTCATCAGGGAGAAAAAAAATCTGCATTAGAAGTAGTAATGACGGTTCTACATGCGGGAGGAAAATTTGATAAAAATACATATAAGGTTTCAGGAGGCTTACATGGGGTCGGGATTTCTTGTGTAAATGCCCTATCAATATCTCTCAAAGCGACTGTATGCAGAGATGGAAAAATATTTGAACAAGAATATTCAAAAGGCATCCCTCTTTATCCGGTAAAGCAAATAGGGACAAGCACCAAAAGAGGTACTACTATTCACTTTAAACCAGATTCAGAAATTTTTCAAACATTGGACTTCCAGTATGAAAAAATTCAAATACGTATGAGAGAACTATCCTTTTTAAATGCAGGAATAAAGATAGTACTCACCGATAAAAGAAATATAAAAGAAGACGGAAGCGAGCAATCGAATATTTTTCTTTCAGAAGGAGGATTATCCGAGTTCGTACAGTATTTAGATTCTACCAAAGAAAAACTTATTCCCATTCCTATATATATACAAGTAGACAAACCGGATATATCTGTTCAAATGGCGATGAGTTACAATACTTCTTATACAGAAAATGTTATTTCTTATGCTAATAATATCAATACAATAGAAGGTGGTTCGCACATTACGGGTTTTAGAAGGGCTACATCCCGAATTTTAAAAAACTATGCAGACAAGTTAGGGAATTTAGAGAAATTAAAATTAGAAATAATAGGAGAAGATTTTAGAGAAGGACTCACAGCAGTAATTTCTGTGAAAATACAAGAACCACAATTTGAAGGACAAACAAAAACAAAATTAGGAAATTCAGAAGTAGTAGGACTAGTAGAAAATGCTATATCTTCTAAATTAGAAGAATATTTGGAAGAGCATCCTAAGGAAGCAAAGCTCATAGTGCAAAAGGTAATATTAGCAGCCCAAGCAAGATATGCAGCAAGAAAAGCAAGAGAGATGGTACAAAGAAAAACGGTTCTTTCAGGTTCAGGTCTTCCGGGGAAGCTTGCCGACTGCTCCGATAAAGACCCAGCAGACTGTGAGCTGTATTTAGTAGAAGGTGATTCTGCAGGTGGATCCGCAAAACAGGGAAGAAATAGAAAATTCCAAGCCATTCTCCCATTGAGAGGAAAAATACTCAACGTAGAAAAATCACAAGAACATAAAATATATGATAATGAGGAAATTAAAAATATCATAACCGCCCTCGGGGTTAGTTTCGGAACCCCGGAAGATGAAAAAGCTCTCAACCTCCAAAAACTTAGATACCATAAAGTTATCATTATGACAGATGCTGATATAGACGGAAGCCATATACGAACTCTTATCCTTACATTTTTCTTCAGGTATATGAAAGACCTTATAGAAAAAGGATTCCTCTATATTGCACAACCTCCACTATACCTTTTAAAAAAAGGAAAAGAAGAGCAATATGCATGGACAGAAGAACAAAGAGCCATGTTAGTAAAGCAATTAGCAGGTGAAAGCGGTAAAGAATCCAATATCGGGATTCAAAGATACAAAGGTCTTGGGGAAATGAATCCCGAGCAGCTTTGGACTACAACCATGGATCCAGAAAACAGAAGCTTAAAAATTGTAAACATAGAATCTGCAATAGAGTCAGATCTTCTCTTCAGCATGCTCATGGGAGAAGAAGTTCCCCCACGAAGAGATTTTATAGAAAAAAACGCAAAATATGCCCGAATAGACACATAATTTTTTATGCAAGACCTTTCTCTCCATCAAAAAATTGGGCAGAGGATGACTCCCCAACAAATTCTTTTTATTAAACTATTAGAACTTCCTACATCCCGAATAGAAAGTAAAATAAAAGATGAATTAGAAACAAATCCCGCATTAGAAGAATGGAAAGACAATGCAGAGCCTGATTCTACCCCCATACCAGAATCCGAGCCAACCGAAGAAAAAGAAGAAATAGATGTCCGAGAATTTTTACACGAAGACGAATACTACGGATATAAAATGCAAGGCGATGGAATTATAGAAGAAGAAACAGAACCCATTATTGCAAGTGTTACATCTTTATCGGAACAACTTCAAGAACAGCTGTCCTTTTTTAATATAGACGAAAGAAAACAACAAATTTGCTACCAACTCATCGGCAGTATAGACCAAGATGGATACATAAGACGTAACCTCCATTCTATTATAGATGACCTCTCTTTTCTTTTTTATATAGATACCAACATCAAAGAAATAGAAGAACTCCTTACAATAGTCCAAGCATTAGATCCCCCCGGAATAGCCGCACGTAACCTCCAAGAATGTCTATTACTGCAATTAGAAAGAAAATTAAAGAACGGGGATTCTTCCGTAAAAATTGCCTATATGATACTTTATAATTGTTTTGAGGATTTTGTAAAAAAAAATTATCAAAATATTATACAGCAACTAGAATTAGATGGAGAAGAAGAAATAAAAAAAGCATCTGCTATCATCACAAAACTCAACCCAAAACCAGGCTTCGAAACGGATACCAATGCTACTAAAAATCAAACAATAATACCCGATTTTATCCTCACATATAATAACGAGGTATTAGAACTTTCTCTTAATTCCAAAAATGATCCTCAACTTCATATCAATAAAAAATACTCGGACATACTGAGAATATATGAAGAATCTGCTAAAAATGACACATCAGTAAAAAATATGGCTCTCTTTGTGAAACAAAAATTAGAATCTGCTAAATGGTTCATCAATGCTATAAATCAAAGAAAGAACACTCTTTTAGAAACAGTAAATAGTATTATAGATTTTCAAAAAGAATTTTTTAAAGAAGGGAATATAAAACAACTCAAGCCAATGGTACTCAAAGACATTGCCGTAAGAGTGAATAAAGATACTTCCACCATATCACGAATTGTAAGTAATAAGTATATTCAAACTCATTTTGGAACATATCTACTCAAACAATTTTTCTCAGAAAAAGTGACTGATGACCAAGGAAATGATACATCTCTTTTAGAAGTAAAAAATATACTCAAAGAACTCATCGCCCAAGAAAATAAAAAAGAACCATATCTCGATGCAAAATTAGCAGAGCTTATGACACAAAAAGGATTTAACATTGCTCGGAGAACCATAGCAAACTATAGGGAAGAAATGAATATTCCAAACGCAAATATGAGAAAAAAAGAGAAAAAATGAGCCGTTGCTCATCATTCCACCACATCTACATTATATTTTACTCCAATTATTTTTCGTATTCTATCTAATATACTCATAAGGGAAAGGGTATCTGCAAAACTCCACTCTGAACTTTGAATACGTCTCTCATCTATACATTTATGAACCTCTGATACTTGGTAATTGAGACCATTACTTATATATTCAAATTTAATATGCCCCTTTAATTTCCACTCAGAGAGAATATCAACCGTTGTTTGTCCAAAAAATGGTCTATTTAATCTTATTTGTCCATCTGTTCCATTTATAATCGCCTCTTGAGAACTATAAGCAAGAAAAGAACAAGAGAGCTGGGACACTTCTTTATTTATATGCTCAAACATGACATTGCACTGTTCATCTACATCGGTTTCTGCAAGACGCCCACTGGCAAGGATATTGAGCGGTGTTCCAAAAAAAATATAACTTAAAAACACAGGATAAATCCCAATATCTAAAAGAGAACCACCACCTAATTCTTTATTATACAATCTACTATTTTTATTAAATTCTGCTTTTATGCCAAAGTCCGCATGCATTGATATAGGAACACCAATATCTCCGTTCTGTAAGATATCTAATACTTTTTGAGTAGATGGGATAAAGCGAGTCCAAAGTGCTTCCATTACAAAAACATTTTTTTGAATCGCAAGGTCAAAAACTTTTTTTGCTTCCATTGCATTGAGAGCAAATGGTTTTTCTACTAATATGTGTTTTCCTGCTAAAATACATTGAACAGCTAATGGGACATGAAAACTATGCGGAATAGCTATATATATAATTTCTACAGAAGTATCATCTATCAAATCATCATAATCACGATATATTTTTTTTACATGGTATCTCAAAGAAAAAGATTTTAGTTTTTCTTTATCTCGAGAAGCAATTGCTATGAGATGTGCGGTAGGTATCGCTTCTAAAGAAGCTGCGAATTTGTTTGCTATTTTTCCAAGTCCTATAATACCCCATTTATATATATTCATCGCAGTATTATTATGTGTTATTTATAACTACCATCCAATTCCATAGTCTTCTCCGTAATTACTCGATCCTCCCCAAAAACATGTATGTTTCCAATCAAAATAAATAGCATTTATAGGTCCGCTTGTTCTTTCTTGATAGTCAGTTTTATACCCCATTCCTTGCAGTTCTTTTCTTATCCAAAAGGGGGTGCTTTCATGGAGAGTAAGCGCTCCTGGTTTTTTCTCGTGTTTATCAAAGGAAGAACGCATTTGATAGCTATTAAAATGGGCTGCTTCCGTTGCTTCTTGCACGTTCATACCAAATTCTACTACATTTAAGAAAAACTGAAGTAAGTTTTGGTCTTGTGAATCGCCTCCTTGAACTGCAAAAGATAAAAATGGTTTCCCATCCTTTAATGCGAGAGATGGTGTTAGTGTTACTCTTGGTCGTTTTCCGGGTTCTAATACATTAAATGGGTTTAATTTTTTATCTAATACAAAACTTTGCATACGTTGACTCATTCCAATACCTGTTTTTCCTGCAATACAAGCGGGTATCCAACCACCACTCGGAGTAATGGACACAACCCATCCTTCTTTATCCGCCGCTTCTATGGAGGTAGTACCCGATTCTATAAACCCATGCAAATATTCTAAATCTATTATATTGTCATAATGCGATGACTGTCCCCATTCTTTTAGTAAATCAGTATAAGGATTTTCTGCACCCTCATATATATAAGGATTACCAGGGGCTATAGTAGGATCATTTTTGGTATTATTGATGAGCTTTGCTCTTTCTTTGGCATATTCTTTTGAAAGTAGTCCTTTCATGGGTTCTACGGGTAAAAAATAAGGATCCCCATAATAAAAATCTCTATCCGCAAAAGCCAAACTCATCGCCTGATATACCGTATGAATATATCTACTGGAATTATAGCCCATACTTTTGAGGTCAAAATTTTCTAATATATTCAAAGTTTGTAATAAAGCAGGACCTTGTGTCCATTGGGCTAATTTATAAACTTCTATTCCTTTATAAGTAGTAGAGAGGGGTTCTTCTATTATTACTTTCCAACGAGAGAGGTCATTCATAGTAATGAGTCCTCCTTGTTCTTGACATCCACGAACAAATTCTTGGGCAATATCACCTTGATAAAATCTTTTATATGCTTCAGAGAGAGCTTCTTTTCTACTTTTTTTTCGTTGTAATGCCTGTTGTTCTGCATCTACTAATTTTTGGAGTGTTGCTAAAAGCTCTGGTTGTCTAAAAATTTCTCCTGCCTCTGGTGCTTCTCTTTCCTCGCCTAAATGAGTCAGAAATACTTTTTTAGAATATGCCCATTCGGATATATTTTTTTTGTTTTTCTCAATGCTATTTGCTGTTTGGGCTTCTATAGGATAGCCATCTGCTAATTGCATTGCGGGTGCTAACACCTCTTTCAGAGATAAAGTTCCATATTCGGATAAAAGAGTGATAAGCCCTCCTACGGTACCTGGAGTAATTGCTGCCAAAGGTCCGTATTCAGGGGGAAAATTCATTCCTTTATTTCTATAAAATTCAGGAGTAGCATTGGTAGGAGCAACACCTAAGGCATTTATTCCTATTACTTTTTTTAGTTTGGGATTATAGATAAGGGCTTGGGTTTCCCCGCCCCAGCTCAGCACATCCCACATAGTACAAGTAGCCGCTAACATAGCACAAGCTGCATCTACCGCATTGCCTCCTTTTTGAAAAATAGAAGCACCCGCAGTTGCAGCTAATGGTTTCCCTGTAATTGCTACCCAATGCCTTCCATAAATTACGGGCTTTTGGGTAGATTGAGCATAGTTATTTTTTATAAAACATAAAAATAACAAAAGTAGTATGATTCTTTTCATAAAAAATTAATACATATATTTAGAATGGTTAATTATTTTTCTGTTTTCCATAATAAAGGTAGACATTTATAATGGGGGCATCTAAGAGGTTTTTGGAGTATAGAACAAAAGAATGATATATCATGCAACAAACATTAAAAAATTTTCTAAGCATAAAAATATGAGATTATATAAATGAACTTAATAAATAAATTACTATTGAATACGATAATAATACATTTTTATGTGTATTATTTGAAATATTATATTTTTTGTATGTATCTATGTAGTTACATATATAATTTTTTTTGATTTAATACCATGAAAAATTCTTTTTTAATCAAGTTAGCGGGGCAGACAATTACATATGGATTCTCAAGTATTGTAAGTAGGTTTGTAGGATTTCTGTTAGTTCCTTTTTATACCTACGTATTTAGTAGTCCTGAGAAGTTTGGTGTCTTTACAGAAATATATGCTTATACATCTTTTTTTAATATACTCTATACATTTGGATTAGAAACTGCTTATTTTCGTTTTGCTACCAAAGGAGCTGGGCAAGAACGGATTATTTTTAGTCAAGTGATGCTGGTTATCATAGCAATAGGGGTGACTCTTTCTACTATACTTTTTGTATGTGCGGCGGATATTGCTCTTTTCATACAATATCCTGACAAAGCAATATATGTTCAATTTTTTGCTATCATTATGCTGATAGATTCATTGGTTTCTATACCTTTTGCACAATTGCGCTTGCAGGGGAGGGCAAAAAAATTTGCTTTTTTGAAACTATTCAATATAGGAATCACTGTTTTTCTCAATGTATTTTTTCTTTGGTTCTGTAAAAATATCTCTGAAAAAAAAGCATTTGTGGGTTGGGAGTGGCTTCTTTCTCTTTGGTATCAAGCAGATTGGGAAGTAGAGTATGTTTTCTTAGCAAATCTTTTGGCGAATGCTCTTTGGATACCTTTTTTTTATAGACAATTTATAAAAATACAAATATCAGGCACTGCTATTGCATCTCTCCTTGGGTATAGTTTTCCTATAGCCCTTATGGGATTAGTAGGTATAGCAAATGAAATGCTCGGGAGAATATTATTTAAGTATATTCTTCCTCACAACTTTTATGAAAGCCAAACAAATCTTTATGCTTTGGGAGTTTTCGGGGCGTGTTATAAAATATCAATGATTATGACCATAGGAATACAGGGTTTTCGGTATGCATCGGAGCCATTTTTTTTTGCACATCATCAAAAACAGCATTCAGGGGCAGATTACAATAAGGTAATGCATTGGTTTATTATTGTGGCTTCTTTTCTCTTTATGTTTATGAGTGTTTTTCTGCCGTTTATAGGGGGTATTTTTTTAAGAAAAAAAGAATATTTGGAGGGATTGGTTATTGTGCCGTTTCTATTATTGGCAAATCTTTTTTTGGGAATATATTATAATCTTTCTTTTTGGTATAAATTGACAGATAGGACCTATTTTGGGTTTTATATCTCTTTGGTGGGAATAGTAATTACTCTTTTGGGAAATATTCTGTTGGTTCCCGTGTTAGGGTATTTGGGAAGTGCGGTAGTTATGCCTCTTAACTATGGTATTCTTTCGGTTATAAGTTACTTTTTAGGACAAAAATACTACCGTATTCCATATACATTTGGTGCTTTTGCGTATCTTTTGTATGCTTTGGTAGTAGTAGTTTTGAGTTCTTTTATTGCATTTCATTGGGCATTTCATAGTATTTGGATATGTATTTATATTTTTTGGGTAATCAAAAAAGAAAATCTTTTTTTTTCAAATAAACAACACACATTATAACATATTTCTATGGCAAACAAACTCATCACAGCAACAAGTCCTTATTTACTTCAGCATTCCCACAATCCTGTGAATTGGTATCCTTGGGGAGAGGAAGCAATTAATAAAGCACAGACGGAAGACAAACCCATTTTACTCAGTATAGGTTATTCCGCCTGTCATTGGTGTCATGTAATGGAAAGAGAATCCTTTGAAGACAGGGCAATTGCCTCTCTTATGAATCAATATTTTATTTGTATCAAAGTAGATAGGGAAGAACGTCCCGATATTGATGCTATTTATATGGATGCGGTTCAAGTGATGGGATTACATGGCGGTTGGCCCCTCCATATATTTCTTCTTCCGGATAAACGTCCTTTTTATGGAGGAACATATTTCCCTCCCAAGCAATGGGGAACTCTTTTAGCAAGTATAGGCAATGCTTTTCAAATTCATAGAAAGGAATTAGAGGAATCGGCACATCTTTTTACGAAGTCTTTACAGAATAGTTTTGCACTTCCTCAAAAGGTTTCTGCTTTTTCATTGCAGCATTTCGGTACTCTTTATGAAAATATTGCACAAAAATTTGACAAGGAGTTTGGAGGTATAGCCAAAGAACCAAAATTCCCTATGCCTTCGCTTTGGTCGTTTTTATTAGATTATCAAACTATATCTCAAAATGATTTTTTGAAAGATTTTATACAATGGACTCTTACTAAAATAGCACAAGGAGGCATATACGACCATATAAGAGGCGGGTTTGCAAGATATTCTGTGGATGAGCGGTGGTTTGTTCCTCATTTTGAGAAAATGCTTTATGATAATGCTCAATTACTTTCTCTCTATGCTCAGGCATATCGTATTATTCCTAATGTTTTATTTGCAGAAGTGGTGTGCGAGACAGTAGATTGGTTAGCAGCAGAGATGCAAGGGGTAGAAGGAGGTTTTTACTCGTCTATAGACGCTGATAGTGAGGGAGAAGAAGGTTTTTTTTATACATGGATATACGCAGAATTGGATACTGATACTCCTTTTTTGCAACTTATAGGAAATTATTTTGGAATAACCAAAGATGGCAATTGGGAAAAGGGAAGAAATATCTTGTCAGTAGAGGAAGAGAAGTTAGTTTTCTGTAAAAAAAACAATATCCCTTTATCTCTTTTTGAACAAACATTACAAAAATGGAAAAAAGAATTTTTGCAAAGAAGAAATGCTCGTCCTCGGCCTGCTTTAGATGATAAAATACTCGTCAGTTGGAATGGTTTACTGCTGAAAGGACTCTGTGATGTATTTCTTGTTTTTGAAACAGAAAGATTTTTGAAACTTGCTTTGGGAATTGCACATTGCATAGAAACATGTTGTTTTTCCAATAACCTATTAAAAAGAGTTTATAAGAATGGAGTATCTTCTATTCCTGCGTATTTAGATGACTATGCTGCTGCTATTCAGGGAATGCTTGCTTTATTTCAAGTGACAGAGGATAATAAATGGGTATCTTTCGCAGAAACACTCACAGAAATCACTCTTCAGAACTTTTATGATGCTGATGATGGGCTTTTTTTCTACACTTCCCACGATGCTGAAGCGTATATTTGTAGGAAAAAGGAAATTTTTGACAATGTGATACCCTCTTCTAATTCTTTGATGATGGAAAATTTATATCTCTTGAGTGTTATCTATCATAAGGACAGATACCGAAGTATCGTTGAGCATGCGGTTGAGAGAATGAACAATCTTTTATTGGAAAATTCTGAATTTTTATCTCGTTGGGCATCTATTTCTCTCGTACTCTCTCTCCCCACCATAGAAGTAAGTATTATAGGAAAGGATTCTCTTCTTTTTACCAGAGAAATAAAAAAGATATTCCCCCAAAAAAATGTCCATGTATTCGGAACAAGCAACGAATCTACTATCCCCTTCTTTTATAATAAAACAAAAAAAAAAGATACTGCTTTTTATATCTGTGCTTTTCATACTTGTGACGCACCTGTATTTACTCTGAAAGAAGCTCTTCTACTTATTGAAAAACATACTCGGTTTTCTTAAAAAATGTATTCTATTTTCTTATAATTCTTATATGATTATTATTTTGTATTTATTGTAATCGTATAACTATAACTCATAGCTCAAAAAAAATAACAATATGATAGCAGCATTAGACAATGAAATAGTTTTTAAAATGGCATTTCAGAATAAAATTGTCTTTACACAATTTGTAAAAGACATTCTGGGGATTGATTTTGAAGGTGTTATTGAAACCGAAAAGCGATTTAAGAGCAAACATTCCAATATTGATTTTAGATTAGATATTTTTGCAGAAAGTAATGACAAGCGTGTCATTATAGAGATTCAACGTATAGCTTTTGACCATCATTTTGATAGATTTTTAGGCACTTTTTTAAATACTATTACTGAACAACAACAAAGTTCAAAAGAGTATGAGATACATAAAACTGTTTACAGCATTGTAATTTTAACAACCCCTTATAGAGTAGATGATAAAACAGGAAGACCCATTGCGGAAGAATATCTTATGCAACAACTCGACCCCGAAAACCTAAAAAAAGAAAAAATAAATATCTATGGTCATACACAAGTATTTCTCAATCCCTACTATGTAAAAAGTACAACACCAAAATCCATAAAAGAGTGGTTAGATTTAATAAATGGATCTATCAAAGACCCCAAGAATTATAAAGCCCCACCCGAAAATATTGGCATAAAAACTGCTGTAAAGATAATTAATGAAGAAAAATTTGATAGCGATACCTGGCATAAAATAAAAATTGCCAATGAAACCCGTAACACTCTTCTCGTTATAGAAGAAAAAAAATTTAGAGAAGGAAAAATAAAAGGAGAAAAAATAGGAATTCAAAAAGGAGAAAAAATAGGAATTCAAAAAGGAGAAAAAATAGGAATTCAAAAAGAAAAAATAAAAGGAATCATAAAGGCTCTGAAAAGAGGAAGACTCACCCTTGATGAAATAGCAGAAGATTTTGACGTATCCTTAGAATTTGTTATGCAAATAAAAACAGAAAAAAAACTCTAAAAGAATACAAACTCATTTTTAGAACACACCTTAGCATATTGCCCCTTGAAACCAAAAAATACATTTCTTTGGATTGGAATAGCATCATCATCTATAGGTTATTTTTTATTAGCATACATTCTTAACAGAGCAGATACATTACCTATACAACTTTGTTTTTGTACTCTTTTCCTTTTTTATTTTTCATTCGTATTTTTTTTGAAAAGACCCTCCCCTACTGCAGATTCTCTTTTAGATTCTCCTCGCTTTATTTTGGTTCTCGGTATTCTCTTCAGGGCTATTTTTTTATTTTCTTATCCCGTCTTGTCGGATGATTTCTATAGATTTATTTGGGATGGTGTTCTTTGGAATAACGGGATTCATCCTTTCTCTCATGTTCCTTCTTTTTATATGCAAACTTCCAATGCTATTCCCCATCTTTCTCTTGATATATACCAAAAACTCAATTCTCCCAATTATTTTACTGTATACCCCCCTATGCATCAAGTTATTTTCTGGCTATCCACTCTTTTTTTTCACGGAAATGTTTTGTATCCCCTTCTTATTATGAGAAGTATTTTATTAGCAGTAGATATTTATTTTTTGTTTTTACTAACTCGCATACTTGTTTTTTATAAAAAAGACAAAAAAAATATTCTCCTCTACGCACTCAATCCTTTAGTGATAATAGAAAGTATTGGCAACCTCCATTTTGAAAGTATGGTAGTATGCCTTGTTCTGCTTTCTTTTTTTTATTTAGATAGGAAAAAAATAAGATACTCTGCCTTCTTTTGGACTCTCTCTATAGCCACAAAACTCGTCCCTCTTCTCTTTGCACCGCTCATTCTTTCCAAACTTTCTCTCAAAAAAAACATACCCTTTTTTCTTTTTTCAGCAATATGCTTGTCTCTTTTTTTTATTCCTCTTTTTTATAAAGGAGGTATCTATGGACAATGGGAAAGCATCTCTCTCTACATACAAAAATTTGAATTTAACGCTTCTATTTACTACCTTATACGGGCTATTGGATACGCTCTTTATGGTTATAACATCATACAAACGGTAGGAATCAGATTATTATTAGCATCTTTTGCATGTATTTTGGTGCTTTGTTATTTTGCTCATAGAAAAAAATACAATTATTACGACGCTGCTACCTTTATTCTGCTTCTTTATTATCTTTTTTCCACAACAGTGCATCCATGGTATATTATTTTGTTAGTTGGCTTCTCTTGTTTGGGTAATTTTATATTTCCTCTTCTTTGGTCCTACACAATTACTTGGACATATATAGGATATACTTCCATTGATTACAACCCACCATATATTTGGATTATTTTGGAATATCTCATAATCATTTGTGTTTGTTCTATGGAGGTTTTTATGTACAAAAAAACAACTATTATGCAAGAAAGAAATACATAGTTTTTTATAAGTATCCTTAGGATTAAAAAATATTTTGTGTGTTTTGTAGAGGAAACAAAGTGAGTATATAAAAATATCCCATTGGGTTATTTTTTTTCCTTTTTGGGTTATTTTTTTTCACTTATTAAAGGCAATTTTGTAAAAAATCAATATTTTATTATTAAAACTTACCATTCTATCACTTAATTTCTCATCAAAATGACACAAATAATATCTCATCCCCTCAAAACAATTATTTTCACAATTACTTTTTTATTTCTCATCGTCTTACTATTAAAAAATTGCATACCTATACCATGTGGAGGTGTATGCGATGATCCTCTTCCGTTTCCGAATGGTTTTTTTCCCGAAAAACCTTTCAATTTAGAAGGTATTAATTCTCAATACGATGATTATAATACTGCTTATGCTTTTTCACCTGCACCTGATATTGCTACAACCTTCAATCTTGTTTTTTCTTCTAATAGAAATACTACAGGAGGAGCAGATTATGATTTTATTGATAGAACAATAGGTTTTTTATGGGATAGAAAAAAAGGGAATATCAATGTTAGCTATTCCTCTGGTTATTCTTCATCTATTCAAAAAGCCGCATCCTTTGCTAATACTCAATACACAGAGTTTGGTCCCCTCTTCACATCTGATAATGTTTCTATAAATAATACCCGTTATACTTATAATTATTTGCTCTATTCTAATAACAGTTCGGGTAACCAAGATATAAAGTTTATTTATGATTATTCTTACTATGATGGATCCATAACTAATACAGTAGAATTTAATCAATCTCCCATTATAAATGTGCGTTTTGTAAATTCTGCTTCCGATGATGCATACCCTACTCTCCATAA
>JASGCU010000005.1:5702-33656 GCA_030053935.1 Chitinophagaceae bacterium | reverse complement strand
TAAATGTGCGTTTTGTAAATTCTGCTTCCGATGATGCATACCCTACTCTCCATAACAGTAATTCTACTCTTTATTTTTGTTCTAATAGAGGAGGCGATTTTGATATTTACAAAGCAGAACTCGGTATAAAAACATATTTGTATGATGCTTTGAGAGATACTTCTACTCGGGTTGTGACAAAAGTAAACTCCCTTTCTTCTACCAGTGATGATAAATGCCCTTTTATTGTGCAAGATAACATAATGGTATTTGCTTCCAATAGAGCAGGGGGATACGGAGGATTTGATTTATATTATTCTCATTATAAAAACGGAGAATGGACTGCACCTACAAATTTTGGAGTAAAAATAAATTCATCAGCAAATGAATATAGACCAGTTATATTAGAACGTATTGAATATTATGATTATGGCTACAATTTTCAAAATACTGCTCTAATATTCTCTTCTGATAGAGAGGGTGGAAAAGGAGGATTTGACTTATACTGCGTAGGAATAGGAACAGATATTATATCACTTTATTAACTTATTATTAATTAAAATCAAAACAGTTCTTGCCTTAACCAATAAATAAAATGTTTCAAAGAAACACGATTACATTGCTTGCATTATTTTTTGGAGGATGTGCCAATGATGTAAATACACTTACACCTGCTCAAGATACTACGGGAATTACTATTAAAGATTTACCCGCCGATCCAGCCACATATTATGACCCAACAAACGGAACACCCGTCGGAGTAACAGGAAAATTTACTTTTTTCTCTTTTGCTACGGGGAAAGTAATCCTTAATACTGACAGTGCTACTACCAAATGGGATATAGCATTCAGAGGAACTACTATTTTATTCAATTCAGGATCCAGCGGACCAGGAAAAGCAGGGGTTATTATTCAAAAAAATACTTTTGAAAATGTAACTACCTTACCAACTACGGGGTATGGTATAGATTCACCAGGAAGCCCGGCAGTTCCAACAGGTTCGGGAAGAGGTTGGTATATAGTAAGCGGGCAACCTACCATAGTAATCCCTATTCCTGGAATATTATTTTTCATAAAAACAAACGATGAAAAATATGTAAAAATGGAAATAATCAGTTATTACAAAGGGGCTCCAGCAAATCCACAAAACCCTAATGAAGCAAGATACTA
Source organism: Chitinophagaceae bacterium (assembly GCA_030053935.1). Classification (NCBI taxonomy): domain Bacteria; kingdom Pseudomonadati; phylum Bacteroidota; class Chitinophagia; order Chitinophagales; family Chitinophagaceae; species Chitinophagaceae bacterium. The sequence continues at coordinate 32,507 of JASGCU010000005.1, read as the reverse complement.
CACATTTAGATATTTATAAAATACATCAAAAACTTTTTAACCCATTAGAATCATGAAAAAAATATATGGCTATTGCATTATTTTATTTTTACATTCCCCATTTGTAAACGCACAAAATGGAGATACTACGTATGCTTCCATAGAGGTAAAAAATGGAACTTCTCTTTTTGGAAAAATAATAGAAGAGAAAAACCAAGAACTCACACTGAACGACTTTACTCTCGGAAAAATAACTATATCCAAAAAAAATATAGAAGCGATAGTGAGAAATTCTTCCACACAATCGTATCTTTTTACCACCTTGCAAGATAAAAAAATCATTGGAAATATAAAAAGTATAGATGAAAAAGAAATAGTTGTAAAAACACAAGACCTCCTCATATTCCATTTAGAAAAACAAAATATTAAAAGTATTCGTTCCATGTCTTCTCAACACATAAAACGAGGAGAATATATTTTTCTTAATCCTATATATTCACGATATCTCTTCGGTCCATCCGCTATTCCTTTAAAAAAAGGCAGCGGATACTATCAAAATACAATGATTTTGTTTAATAATTTTCACATCGGAATAACCGATAATGTTTCTTTAGGAGTAGGGACTATGTTTCCCATTTTTGGGTATCTTTCACCTCAGGTAAGATTTTCTTTAGGAAAAAATTTTTATATAGGTGCAAGTGGATTTTTTGGCTATGGAATATTTATCACTCGAGAACAGCCTAATTTTATAGGAATGGGACATGCACTTGTCACTTACGGAAATTATGAAAATAATCTCACTTTTGGAATAGGATGGGGAAAAGGAGAGTTTAATGATACAGAAAATAATGAAGATAATGATTGGGATATCTCTGTCCGTCCACAATTTTATATAGCAGGAATGGTTCGCACAGGAAAACGAACTTCATTAGTAACAGAAAATTGGATAGGTGGATATAGATATATTGGAATAAATAGTGGATTATACAGATATCGTAATGCTTTTGTATCATCACTTATTGTGCGTATTTTGTGGGAAAAGCACTCTATGGACCTAGGACTTAGCTTTATCCCGTTTAGCAATTTTATATTTGGAGGCAGAAACTATCTGTATGGTATTATTTTTCCATACATAAGCTATGGATATAAATTTTCAAAAAAATAAATAGATTTTTGTTTCAAAACACATACAACAAAAAAACTATGTATCAAAATAATTTTATAAAAAGCACTCAAAAAATCTTAAAACATTACTAATAAATGTATAGTGTATGGCATTTTATCAATTGATTACAAGACAAAAACTACCTGTTAGTATTCAGAAAGTATGGGGGTTTATTTCATCACCTTATAACCTCAAAGAAATAACTCCCAAACACATGGGATTTGTGGTAACAAGCAATTCGGGCAATGAAAAAATGTACCCCGGAATGATTATTACCTATACAGTGAGCCCCCTACTCGGCATAAAACTCAGTTGGATGACGGAAATCACACAAGTGAAAGAGAATGAATATTTTATAGATGAACAGAGAATTGGACCGTACTCTCTGTGGCATCATGAACATAAAATTGAACCAATTGATGGTGGAACTTTAATGACAGATATTATTACTTATCAACCGCCTCTCGGTTTTTTAGGAGCAGTAGCCAATTCACTTTTTATTAAAAAACAACTTGGAGAGATATTTGACTACAGAAAAACTGCTTTAGAAAAGCGTTTTGGAAAATTTGAATAGTAAAAATGGAAATAGGTTACTATTTTTCTTTCAAAAAATAAAAGTATAAAGATATTTTTTATGTTGCGGTAAGTATAAGAAATTTTTAAATTGGTAAGTTTTTATAGATATGTGTGGTATTAAAAACATATTGTAACAATAAAAATAAAGTAAAAAACATTAAAATCGTATTTTTATTTTTTAATTTAATTTAAATATAAAATGAGTGGAATAATTAAATCTGACGCAGAAGAATTATCGTTTGAGGACTTTAAAAACAACGAAAATGGAATTTTTTTTTGGTGGGCTACAGACCTGATGCAAATGCTTGGCTATTCTAATATGACATCTTTTCATAAAGTATTAGATAGAGTAACAAACTCTTTTGTTTCATTAGGTATTCCTTATTACGATAATATAATTCCCGTTTCCAGAGAAATAGAAAATCAGCAAGTTCAAGATTTTAGATTGACAAGATTTGCTTGTTATCTCACTGTAATGAATGGTGACCCTAAAAAAATAGAAGTAGCAAAAGCTCAAGTTTATTTTGCTCGACAAACAAGAAAGTTTGAACTTTATTTAGAAAACAATAATGAAATTGATCGACTTTTAATAAGAGAAGAATTAGCAGAAGGGAATAAGTCATTGTCGTCTATAATACAACAAGCTGGAGTTACCGATTATGCAAAGTTTACAAATGCAGGTTATTTAGGTATGTATAATATGGAAAATTGGAAATTAGCCAATAAGAGAAAAGTAATTAAAAAAAAATTAATGGACACAATGGGAAGAACTGAACTTGCAGCCAATTTATTTCGTATAACACAAACAGAAGAAAGAATTAAAAATAAAGGTGTAAAAGGACAAACTGCTTTAGAACGTACACACCATCAAGTCGGTAATGAAGTGAGAAAAATGGTAATCAAAAACGTCGGTACCCCTCCTGAAAACTTAATTCAAGAAAAAGAACTATCTAATGTAAAAAAAGATTTAAAAGATGGTTACAAAAAAATGCTAAAAGAGGATAATGAAAATAACAAGAAAAAGAAATAACCACTTACCACCAGCAAGGAATACCTACATTTTTTTATCCATTACAATCATAATTCATAATTACTGCATCACGGTTCCCAGCCATTTTTGTGCTTCTTCGAGGATCATTTTTTTACGGTTGGCGTAGTCCATAACCTGTTCTTGGGTTATTTTTCCTAATCCAAAGTATTTTGCTTCGGGATGTGCGAAGTAAAAACCGCTCACAGATGAAGCGGGGTACATACTCATTGATTCGGTAAGGAACATTCCTGTGTGTTTTTCTGCTTCTAAAACATCAAAGAGAGTTCTTTTTTCTGTATGTTCGGGGCAGGCAGGGTATCCTGGTGCAGGACGTATTCCATAATATTCTTCTTGAATTAATTGTTCGGTGGTTAAATTTTCAGAAGGATTGTAAGCCCAAAGATCTTTGCGAACTTTTTCATGCATCAATTCGGCAAATGCTTCTGCTAATCTATCTGCTACTGCCTTTACCATAATAATAGAATAATCATCATGTCTTTGTTCGTATTTTTTTATTATTTTTTCTATTCCTTCTCCTGTAGTGAGTGCAAAAAAACCAATATAATCCTGTGTTTTACTTTCTTCGGGGGCAATAAAATCTGCCAAGCAGAGATTAGGTATCCCCGCTCCTTTTTTTCCCTGTTGTCGCAAGAAATGAAATATTTTTTTTTCATTTCCTTTGGTATCAAAAACAACGATGTCATCGTGATTACGTGAATTTGCAGGATATATTCCTATAACAGCATGGGCTTTAAGAGTTCTCGCCACTATTATTTCATCTAAAAGAATATTTGCATCATCATAAAGTTTTTTTGCTTCTTTTCCTACCTCATGGTTATCAAAAATTTTAGGAAATTTTCCTTGTAACATCCACGTAGAAAAAAATGGTGTCCAATCTATACATTTTCTTATTTCTTCTAAAGGATAATTTTTAAATACTTGGTTCCCCAATATTTTTGGAACAGGGATAGAGGTTTTTTTCCAATCAATAAAAAACTTATTTTTACGAGCTTCAGTCAAAGAAATGTAATTTTTATCTTCTTGTCTTTGTTGGTGTTGGATTCGGATTTTAGCATATTCTTCTTTGATTTTTTTGTGAAAACTTTCTCGGGTTTGTGGACTAATAAGTTCACTCACCACAGGTACACATTTAGAGGCATCTAATACGTGGACGGTAGTGCCATCATAATGTGGATCTATTTTTACTGCGGTATGAGTTTTAGAGGTGGTAGCTCCCCCAATGAGTAGCGGAGTAGTTATTTTTGCTCTCTGCAATTCTTTTGCAAAGTATACCATTTCGTCTAAAGAAGGGGTTATCAAACCACTTAATCCTATAATATCTACCTGATGTTTTTTGGCTTCGGTTATAATTTTTTCTGCGGGTATCATTACTCCCAAATCAATAATATCATAATTATTACAAGCTAAGACGATACCGACAATATTTTTTCCTATATCGTGTACATCTCCTTTTACAGTAGCAAGAAGAATTTTAGCATTTGCTTTTTGGTCCCCCATTTTTGCTTTTTCTGCTTCCAAAAAAGGAGTAAGGTATGCAACGGACTTTTTCATAACTCTTGCACTCTTTACCACTTGTGGTAAAAACATTTTTCCTTCACCAAAAAGGTCTCCTACTATATTCATTCCGGCCATGAGGGGACCTTCTATAACCTTGAGAGGTATTTCATACTTGAGACGTGCTTCTTCTGTATCTTTTTCAATATAATCGACTATTCCTTTTACGAGTGCATGCGATAAACGTTCTTCTACCGAACCATTTCGCCACTCTTCACTGACCGTCTTTTCTTTTCCCTTTCCTTTTATAGTTTCAGCATATTCTAAGAGCTTTTCTGTCGCATCAGGATGTCTGTTCAGTAAAACGTCTTCAATTTTTTCTAATAAATCTTTGTTAATTTGATTATAAACCTCTATCTGTCCTGCATTTACAATACCCATATCTAAGCCATGTTGTATAGCGTAATAGAGAAATACTGTGTGCATTGCTTCTCGTACGGTATCATTCCCACGAAAGGAAAAAGAAACATTGCTAATGCCGCCGCTTACTTTGGCGTGTGGAAGATTTTCTTTTATCCATTTGGTGGCTCTAAAAAAATCTAAAGCATTATTATTATGTTCTTCTATTCCCGTAGCAACGGGAAAAACATTGGGATCAAAAATAATATCTTCCGCAGGAAAATGTACTTTTTCTATCAAAAGGTCATAACATCTTTTACAAATAACTATTCTTCGTTGGTAAGTATCCGCTTGCCCTTGCTCATCAAAAGCCATAACTACTACTGCGGCACCGTATTTTTTAATTTTTTTTGCTTGTAAAAGAAACTCCGTTTCCCCATTTTTTAAACTTATAGAATTGACAATCCCCTTGCCTTGCATACATTGAAGCCCTGCCTCAATAATATTCCACTTGGAACTATCTACCATAATAGGCACACGAGCAATTTCGGGTTCAGAAGCAATCAGATTCAAGAAAAGAACCATTGCTTTTTCTCCATCTAACATTCCTTCGTCCATATTGACATCTATAATTTGAGCACCATTTCTCACTTGCTCTAAGGCAACGCTCAATGCATCGTCATATTTGCCATCTAAAATCAGCTTCGCAAATTTTCGAGAACCCGTTACATTCGTCCTCTCACCTATATTTACAAAATTGGTATCCTTATTAATAATAAATGATTCTAATCCGCTTAAACGCATATTTTTTTTTAATTATAAGTTATTTCTTTTTTATAGTAATGATTATACTGAGAATGGTTTTTAATAATGCTATGCAATCGTTGTGTATAGAAACAAATTCACTTTCAGTTAAATATTCTGTTTCCTTTATTAATTCTAATTAGTACATTGTTTGCTTTTTTTGCGAAATTGCTCATGATATGAATAAAATCAGTAGGACTTTCTGCATTCAATCTTTCTCGTACATTTGCACCTATTGATGTTCCCGAACGTAACATTTGTTTACTCAATGCATACTCTTTTTTATCTTCAGTCAAATACTTATAAAGATTCATCCTCTAGCAGCAAACCCAAAACTTTTATCTTTCATTATACTTTTACTTATATTTTTTTTGAAATATTTTCAGCAAGAATAAGAGATTCTTTTAGAGCAATAAGTTTATTATCTACTTCTTTTACTTCATTTTCGGGAATGGATTTGGCTACTATGCCTGCTCCTGCTTGAAAAAATAAAGTGTTCTTTTGACTTAGAAAAGAACGAATAAGAAGTGCATGATTAAAATCTTCATTAAAACCTATAAAACCTATAGCACCGCTATAAAATCCACGTTTTTTCTTCTCATAAAGGTCTATCAACTGCATTGCTTTATATTTGGGAGCACCAGAAACTGTTCCTGCAGGAAACGTAGCCGCTACTACATCTAATACATGATGCCCATCTTTTATTATTCCGGAAACTTTAGAAACCAAATGAATCACATGACTATAGTATTGAATCTCTTTCAGCGTTTCTACTGTTATGTTTTCACAAAAAACACTCAAATCATTTCTTGCTAAGTCCACTAACATATTATGCTCAGAATTTTCTTTCGGGTCATTGGCTAATTTCTTTGCCAATTCGGCATCTAAGGAATCATTTCCGCTTCTTCTAAAGGTTCCCGCTATGGGATATATAATTGCTTTTTTATTTTTAATAACCAATTGTGCCTCAGGAGACGAACCAAAAATTCTAAAATTGCCATAATCAAAATAGAAAAGATACGGAGAAGGATTAATAGACCGCAAAGCCCTATAAACCTGGAAATCATCCCCTCTAAATGTATTCTGAAACCTACGCGAGAGAACTATTTGAAATACATCTCCTCGCAAACAATGCTCTATACCTTTATGAACCATCCCTAAAAACTCACTATCTTTATAGGTTGACCTCTCCTCCCCTACTCTTTGGAAAGAAAAAAACGGAGTATTTCTATTATGAATAATACTCCTCAATGCCTCTATTCTTGACTCGTTCCCTTCTAACACATTTTCAATGATATAAATAGTATTTTGAAAATGGTCAAACGCTATAATAAACCGAAAAAAAGAATACGAGCAAAGTGGTATCTCAAAATCCTCTTCTTTTGATGTCTCTAATACAATATCCTCAAAATATTGCACTGCATCATAACTCATATACCCAAAGAGACCATCTACAGAAAACTTGAGATCTTCTGTTTTCTCTACCTCAAATCTTGATAAAAAATCTTTCAATAGGACCTTCAAATCCTTTGGAACACCTGCAATATGTTGCTCTCCTTTATTGGGTAATTGAGACGATACTTTTTGAGAATGCACAGTGATTGATGCTAATGCGTCACAACAGATGAAAGACATACTATTTTCATGCCCATGATAATCAGAACTCTCTAAGAGAAAAGAATTTACATACCGGTCTCGTATTCGTAAATAGATACTCACGGGAGTACTGGTATCTGCTAATTCTTTTTTAACTATTTGTTTTATTCTATACATTATGAATTATGAATTATAAATTATTTTATTCCTCGATGTCTTTTGTGAAACTTTAAAAATAAAAAATAATATATCGCAAAGTTCCACAAAGAAAAACAAAGTTTCGCAAAGGAATAGATACATTAATGATTCATGGTCAATGACGAGTGATACGTCTTTAATAATCGTTCATCATGATTCTTTTATTATTTTTTCGGTTTTCAAAACCTCTCCATACAAAAGTATATTTGTTTGATTTCACTTCTATTTTTGATTTTTTCCTTCAAAATTTTCCTCTAAAATCGGATGTAGGATTACTCGAAATATACATAAAATGCATGTTTTCAGTAAGTGTTTAATATCTCTTTCTAAAAAATAAACATTAGATAAATAACTGTAAAACAATATTTTAACCATCGTTCTTTGGTGATATACAGAATAATTACCATTCCTATTAGAGATTAATAATATCGTTGATAACTAAATTGTTAACAAATGAATCAACCAATCTAACAGGATGATTTTCTATATTCTATCAAAAATAATATTGAGTAGGAAAAATTCAAGCGATTTGCTAGTTTGATTTTAAATGTTACTTTATCCATTATTTGAATTTTTATGCAAATAGAACACAAAAATTTATTTTATTTAACAAAATAACTATTTATCTACTATTTTTAATATCCAAATAACAAAAACCTTATTTTATTGTACTTATTCTCATAAAATGAATACTTTATTCCGTTATTTTTAGATAAAATTTTTCGAAACAAATCCGTTAAAAAAAAACTCTCTAAGTAATTATCTAACAAATAAAAAAAATCAATTTTTATACCTCACCATAAAAATGGAAAGAATAATAAAAAATATAGTAAGTTGTGGTGGATTCTAAAAAAAAAATTGATTTCTTGCAAAAAAAGTGTTGGTAACTATTGATTTTTAAGGGATACAGTTTTTAGGATTTGAATTTTTAGCCCCCCTTATATCATTGGACAAAAATAAAATTAAATGGCAACATATAAAAAATATGTTTAGCGATACAAGAACCATTCAAGAGTTAGAAAAAAATATTCTTTTACTGCAAGAACAAATTGTTGCACTACAAAAAGAAAATGAAGAAAGAGAAGAAGCACATAAAAAATTAGAATCTACGATGGATAATTTAGGTTTTAATATTTGGTATGGGGGTAGAAGAAATGTTTATTAATAGCGTTAAAAATAATCCTACACTAAATAACATTCATTTTGATTATGTAAATAAAAATGTAACGTTCTTAAATGAACGCGGAAACACCGTTAAAGGGATAGATATTGTATTGGTAAATAAAAATAGTGTACCACTTGTAGAAATCAAGCACCGTTTTAGAAATGAGGATTTAGAAAAATTTATCCAAAAACAATATCCCATGTTTAGAAAATATGGAGGGGGTGCATTAAAAGAAAAAATTTATCTATTCATCGCAGGGCTTTGTATGAGGAAACGGTAGTAGAAAAAGCCAAAAAATCAGGAGTAAGCATAATCCATCTCAAAAATGAAGTAATTGAAGTAGAAAGATAAATAAAGAATTATTACTAATAAAGACTACAGAATGGTGGCACTTTAAAGATACGTATCTTAAAAAAAATGCTAAAAACTACCAACAAAGTAATAAAAAAAGAATATAAATACAATGCATAATAAAAAATGGTAAGTTATACCATTGGAAAAAAATAAAATTAAATACTAACTATAAAAAATATCGGGATTAAACATTACTAAATTATGCACGTTATCAAAAGAAATGGGAGAAAAGAACCTGTAAAGTTAGATAAAATAACCAGTCGGATACATAAACTATGTTATGGGCTAAATGAAAAATATATAAGTCATATAGAAGTATCTAAACAGGTTGTCAATGGGTTATATGATGGGGTCACTACACAGGAGTTAGATATCCTAGCATCAGAGGTAGCGGCATCTATGGCTACCATACATACAGATTATAGTATATTAGCGGGAAGAATATCCATATCAAATCTTCATAAAAATACAAATAAATCATTCGTAGCAACTATGACCCGGCTTTATAACTATATAAATAAACATAATAATCAACCATCTCCCCTCATATCTGAAGAATGTTATAAAATGATCAAAGAACATGCGGATATTTTAGAATCCGCTATTAATTATAATATGGATTTTTGTTATGATTATTTTGGTTTTAAAACATTAGAAAAATCATATCTTTTGAGGATAGACGGGAAAATTGTAGAGCGTCCCCAACATTTATTAATGCGAGTAGCAATAGGAATCCATTTTAATGATATAGAATCCGTAGTAGAAACCTATCAATTACTTTCTGAGAGGTGGTTTACCCATTCTACACCTACATTATTTAATGCGGGTACTCCAAAACCACAGCTTGCCTCTTGTTTTTTACTCCAAATAAAAGATGATAGCATAGATGGTATCTACGAAACACTCAAACAATGTGCTAAAATATCCCAATATGCGGGAGGAATAGGATTCAGTATTCATAATGTAAGAGGAAAAGGAACTTATATAAAGGGAACAAATGGCTACTCTAATGGAATAGTACCTATGCTGAGAAATTTTGATATGACAGCAAGGTATGTAGACCAAGGAGGAGGTAAAAGAAAAGGAAGCTTTGCTGTATATATTGAGCCATGGCATAGTGATATAGAAGAATTTTTAGATCTCAAAAAAAATAACGGAAAAGAAGAGTTTAGAGCAAGGGATTTGTTTTATGCTCTTTGGATTCCAGATCTTTTTATGAAAAGAGTAGAAGAAAACGGAGATTGGTCTCTTTTTTGCCCCAATGAAGCTCCAGGATTATCAGAATGTTATGGAGAAGAATTTGAACAACTCTATACATTATACGAACAACAAAAAAAACAAAAAAAAACAGTAAAAGCACAGAATATATGGTTTAAAATAATAGAAAGCCAAATAGAAACAGGCACCCCGTATATGCTCTATAAAGATGCTTGTAATAAAAAATCAAATCAAAAAAACCTCGGTACAATCAAATCCAGTAATCTATGTACTGAAATAATAGAATACACCTCTCCCGAAGAAATATCCGTTTGTAACCTCGCCTCCATCTGCCTACCCAAATTTGTAAACACAGAAAAAAATATATTCGACTTCCAAAAATTAAAAGAAGTAACAAAAACAGTAACCAAAAACTTAAACAAAATAATAGATATAAACTTTTATCCCATAAAAGAAGCAAAAATATCTAACACCAAACATAGACCTATAGGGATAGGAGTACAAGGATTAGCAGATGCTTTCATACTATTACGATATCCTTTCGATTCACCAGAAGCAAAACAACTCAACAGAGATATTTTTGAGACGATATACTACGGAGCATTAGAAGCATCAAATGAATTAGCAGAAAGACTAGGAACATACGAAACATACTCAGGTAGCCCGATATCACAAGGAATATTACAATTTGATATGTGGGGAATAACCCCAACAAATACATTATGGGAATGGGATATTCTGAAACAAAAAATAAAAAAAAATGGAGTGCGAAATTCTCTCCTGATAGCACCTATGCCCACGGCATCAACCTCTCAAATACTTGGAAATACAGAATGTTTTGAACCCTATACTTCTAATATATACAACAGAAGAGTATTATCAGGAGAATTTATCATCATAAACTCCCATCTCTTAAAAGATCTCATAACATTGGGATTATGGGATAACACCATGAGGCAGAGAATAATGGAAGAAAATGGATCAATACAAAACATAGAATCCATACCAAAAGAAATAAAACATCTCTATAGAACTGTTTGGGAAATACCACAAAAATCTATAATAGATATGGCAGCAGACAGGGGACCTTTTATATGCCAAAGCCAAAGTATGAATATATTTATAGCAAATCCTACCGTATCTAAACTTACTTCTATGCATTTTTATGGGTGGAAATCAGGACTAAAAACAGGTATGTACTATTTAAGAACAAAATCAGCAAGAGACCCTATTAAATTTACCGTTACTAAAGAAATACACAGAGATCAACTCGAAAATGAAGAATGTGAAATGTGTACCAGCTAAATTAAATATAATATTCAGTATATAACTTTTAATACCCCTCAAAAAAAATTAAACAAAATTATGTCCGCAGAAAAGAAAAGATTAGAAGAGAGCAAAAATGGAATTCAATGGAAAAAATGGGGTCCTTATTTATCAGAAAGACAATGGGGAACAGTAAGAGAAGATTACAGCGATCATGGAAATGCATGGATATACTTACCCCATGAACACTCCCGCTCAAAAGCATATAGATGGGGAGAAGATGGAATAGCTGGCTTTTGTAATGATGATAGTAGAATATGTTTTAGCTGGGCTTTTTGGAACCATAAAGATTCTATCTTAAAAGAACGATTTTTCGGTCTCAGCGGTAGTGAAGGAAACCACGGTGAAGATGTAAAAGAAATATATTACTACTTAGAGAACACCCCCACTCATTCTTTTATGAAAATGCTCTACAAATATCCACAAAAAGAATTTCCATATAACTTATTAATCCACAATAATAACCAAAGAACAAAACAAGAAACCGAATATGAAATTATAGACACAGGGATTTTTGACGAAGATGCATATTTTGATATATTCTTATATTATGCAAAAGCAGATGTAGAAGATTTTCTTTTTGAAGCAGAAATTTTTAACAGAGGAAATGAAATCGCACCAATAACAGTATTACCAACTATATGGTTTAGAAATACATGGGGTTCCGGAAAAGATAAATTTATACCTTTTATGGAAGAAAGAGATAAGGCTCTCTTTATCTCACATCATATTTTAGAAGATTTTTATGTGTATTTTCAAGAAGAAAAAAAAGAAATTATTTTTACCGATAACGAGACAAATACAGAAAAACTACACGGTACCCCCAATAAAAATAAATACCTGAAAGATGCATTCCACGATTATATAATCAATAACAAAACAGAAAAAGTAAACCCTAAAAAAACAGGAACTAAATCTGCTGCCGTCCATACATTTTCTATTCCCCCAAAAGAAAAAATATCTGTAAAAGTCCGTTTTTCTAAAAACAAAATAGAAAACCCATTCTCTGACTTTGAAAGCATAATGAACAGAAGAAGAGAAGAATGCGATGATTTTTACAAAATAATACAAGAAAAAATTGGAAATGAACAAGATGTTCTCCCCCAAAAAGAAATTAAAAATATACAAAGACAAGCATACGCAGGAATGCTCTGGACAAAACAATTTTATTATTATAACGTGGCAGAATGGATAAAAGGAGACCCCGGAAAACCATCACCACCTGAAAATAGAAAAAATGGTAGAAATAAAGAATGGAAACATAAAGAAAGCTACGACATAATTTCTATGCCCGACAAATGGGAATATCCATGGTATGCTGCATGGGATCTCGCCTTCCACTGCATACCTCTTGCAAGAGTAGATACCGAATTTGCAAAAGATCAACTTTTATTATTACTCCAAGATAAATACATGCACCCCAACGGACAAATACCCGCATACGAATGGAATTTCAGCGATGTAAATCCACCTGTTCACGCATGGGCTATCTATAAAGTTTACAAAGTAGAAAAAAGAGCAAACAATGACAAAGGAGACATTGAGTTTTTACAAAAAGCATTCCACAGGCTTCTTCTAAACTTTAACTGGTGGATAAATAGAAAAGATAAAAATGGAAGTAATATATTTGAAGGGGGGTTTTTAGGGTTAGATAATATCGGTGTATTTGATAGAAATAACCCCATTATAGAAGGATCTACTCTGGAACAAGCCGACTCCACCAGTTGGGTAGCGATGTTTTCCCTCAGTATGCTCAAAATAGCAATAGAAATAGCAACGGTCCACCCCGTATACCAAGATATTGCCATAAAATTTTTTGAGCATTTTCTACACATAGCAGCTGCCGTAAATAACGTAGACCAAGAAGGAATATCTCTATGGGACAATGAAGACGCATTCTTTTATGACCTCATGCACACCAAAGAACAAAGTTCTACACTCTTAAAAGTAAGGTCTATAGTAGGACTCATCCCTTTGTTTGCTGTAACTATTTTAGAAAGAAATGTATATTCTAAACTTCCTGACTTCACAAAAAAAATTGATGATATTCTCCATAACAAACCACACCTTGCCAACCTTATATCTAAATGGACTGACCCAGGACGCGGAGAACGTAAACTACTAGCCTTTCTAAGAGGATCTCGTCTCAAAAAAATACTCGAAAAAATGCTCTCCACAGAAGAATTTTTATCCGAATACGGCATCAGAGCTCTGTCCAAATACCACAAAGAAAAACCATACACCATACAAATCAAAAATATGACACTCACAGTAGAATATCTCCCCGGTGAATCAGATTCCTCATTCTTCGGCGGAAATTCTAACTGGCGAGGACCTATATGGTTTCCTATAAACTACCTCATAATGGAATCTATCTATAAACTTCATTTCTACTACGGCGACGACTTTAAAATAGAGTTCCCCGTGAAAAGTGGAAATTATATAACCCTACTTGACATTTCTATCCTGATAGCAAAACGCCTCATACATCTCTTTTTACCAAATGAAACAGAAAATAGACCCATATACGGGCAAAATGAAAAATTCCAAAAAGACCCTTTCTTTAAAAATTATATACTCTTTTACGAATATTTCCATGGAGATACCGGTAAAGGATTAGGAGCAAATCACCAAACCGGATGGACGGGCCTCATTGCAGATATTATACATAGATATTATAACCACTAATCCATTCCAATCTACAGAAATACGGTCTACCACCATTTTGCATAAACATCTTTCAAACATAAACTACTCTTGTAGAAAGATGCAGTCAAAATGTCTTTCGCGGATTTCTCTTCTGCCAGTTAACCAGCTACTTATTTGCTCAAAAACTTTACAACAAATTATTTATTCTATTACATTCTTAAAAGTATTTGCAATAAGTAAATACTTTGTTATTTAACTTACTATTTTTATTTTTGCTTGTATAATTTCAAATACTTTGTAATAATTTTTTTAAATATTTTGTAAACCGAATATAGTAAGGTTTACAATATAGTTTTTGTCAAAAAATCATCTTCATTTTTTTATTTCTGTAAGGATGCTTATTTTTACAAATTAAAATATTTTTTTAGATAGTTCTTAAAAAAAAGTATTTTAGTAAGAAATATTTTTTTGACACAAAAACAGAAAAAAGATAGTTTTTGAAATAGAACAGATGTGTAATAATATATAATAAAAAAATGAACCAAAAAAGAGTTTTAGTAGCAATGAGTGGAGGAATAGACAGTTCTATCGCAGCACTTCTTTTACACGAGCAGGGGTATGAAGTTATAGGTATGACTATGAAAACATGGGATTACAGTATTACAAGTGGTGCAAAAAAAGAAACGGGATGCTGTAGTTTAGAAAGTATCAATGATGCAAGAGATGTTGCTATAAAATATGGATTTCCTCACTACATATTAGATATAAGAGAAGAGTTTGGAGACTTTGTTATAGATAATTTTACAAGTGAGTATATAATGGGCAGAACTCCAAATCCTTGTGTGCTTTGTAATACGCATATAAAATGGGAAGCATTGCTGAAAAGAGCTGATAAATTGGAATGTGAATACATTGCTACAGGGCATTATGCAAAGGTTCGCGAGGAAAATGGGCGGTTTATTGTTTCAAAAGGAGTAGATACCTCAAAAGATCAGTCGTATGCTCTGTGGGGATTGAGTCAAGAGAGCTTAAGCAGAACTCTTTTTCCTCTTGGAAATATTTATAAAAAAGAAGTAAGAAAAATTGCAGAAGAACGAGGTTTTTTTAATCTCACTCAAAAACCTGAATCTTATGAAATATGCTTTATTCCTGATAATGACTATCGTAGTTTCTTAAAAAAAAGAGTTCCCGAATTAGAAGAAAATGTAAAAAATGGGGATTTTATTTTAGAAGATGGGACTATCGTAGGGAAACACCAGGGATATCCGTTTTATACCGTAGGACAAAGAAAAGGATTAGGAATAGCTTTGGGATACCCCGTGTATGTGATAGAAATAGATAAGGGAAATAACCGGGTTATATTAGGGACATTTGATGAACTCAAACGTAACGGTATGTACGTAAAAGGGATAATTATGTCAAAATATACCAATATCTATGGAAAAAAAATAGATACTATTACTAAAATACGATATAAAGACCCTGGTTCTTTTGCTGTTATAGAACAAATTGGCGATACTATGAAAGTATTTTTTGGGGAGAATGTCCATTCTATTGCACCAGGACAAGCAGCTGTTTTTTATGAAAACGATGATGTTATAGGTGGTGGTTGGATCCATTCTAGTTTTAAAAAAAATGAATAGGTAGTATATCTCCTATAACCAAATCTCTATTTAGCATAATGAGTATATCTCATTTCTCTAATAACAGTTATTTTTATTTGTCCAGGATATTCCATTTCTTTTTCTATTTTTTGTGCTATTGCAGAAGAAATATCTTTTGCTTTCTCGTCATTTATATTCTCAGAATCCACGATAACTCGGACTTCTCTACCTGACTGAAGAGCGTAGCATTTTGTTACACCTTCAAAATTTGAAGAGATTTGTTCTATTTCTTCAATACGTTTGATGTATGATTCGAGTACTTCTCTTCTTGCACCAGGTCTGGATCCCGATATAGCATCACATATTTGAATTATGGGGGATATAAGGGACGTCATTTCTATTTCATCGTGATGTGCTCCTACGGCATTACATATTTCGGGGTGTTCTTTGTATTTTTTTACGAGTTCCATTCCTAATAAAGCATGAGGAAGTTCGGGTTTTTCTGTGCTGACCTTACCTATATCATGTAAGAGTCCTGCTCTTTTTGCCATTGCAGGATTGAGTCCTAATTCAGCAGCAAGGGTAGCAGATAATTTAGCAACTTCTATGCTATGGTGGAGTAGATTTTGCCCATAAGAAGAACGGTATCTCATTTTTCCTATCATTTTCACTAATTCTATGTTAATCCCATGTATTTCTAATTCTATGAGTATCTTTTGTCCTATGTTCATAATTTCTTCTTCTATGTTTTTAAAGCTTTTTGCCACAATTTCTTCTATTTTACCGGGATGTATTCGTCCATCTTGCACGAGGCGGTGGAGTGATAACCTTGCAACTTCTCTTCTGATAGGATCAAAACCTGATATAACAATCGCTTCAGGAGTATCATCTATGATGAGTTCTACGCCTGTTAGGGCTTCTATTGCTCGTATATTACGTCCTTCTCTTCCTATTATTTTTCCTTTTAATTCATCGTTTTCTATATTAAAGATGGAAGTGCAGTTTTCTATAGTATGGTCACTCGCTGTTCTCTGAATAGTTTGGATGACTATTTTTTTAGATTCTTTTGCCGCTGTTAGTTTTGCTTCTTCCATTATATCTTTTACATAAGAGAGAGCTTTGCTCTTTGCTTCATCTTTTATATTTTCAATAATCTTTTCTCGTGCTTCCTCAACGGATAAATTGGATATTTTTTCTAAGGCGGATATTTGTGTTTGTTTGTGCTTCTCTAACTCTTCTTGTTGTTTTTTCAGAACTTCTGATTCATTATTGAGTGTTTTTTTTTGATTTTCTATATCTTGTTCAGAACGTTTATTCTTTTCTATTAGTTGAGTTAAATGTTGTTCTTTTTGTTTCAATCTATTTTCAGATACCATTACTTTATTATCATAAGCTGATTGCTGAGCTAATAGTTGGCCCTTTTGTTTATTTTGTTCCTCTTCAAATTCTTTTTTCAGTTCCAGAAATTTTTCTTTGGCTTCTATAATTTTATTTTTTTTTATAGATTCTGCTTCCATTTCCAGAGCTTCTTTGTGCTTTTTATAATTCTCTTCTAATTCTCTTTCTTTCGTTTTATATATTTTTTTGTATTCTTTGGTGACGAAATAAATTATTATGACGCTTGCTATTGCTGTTATGACCGTTGTTGAAATCAATACTATGTTCATTTTATATTCTAAAGGTAAGTTGAATAATTAATAAAATTATATGTGTTATTATAAATTGGTAAGTATAAGTAATGTAATATCATCTTTTTATATTTTATGTTTTGTTTTGATAAAGTCCTCTAATAAAGAATGAAAAGTGCTTGTTTTGGTCTGCAAAAACTGCTCGTTTTCATCTATTATCTCTTGATTTTTTAATTTTTCTATCATAAGATGGTATGCCATAAAACAAATAATGTCGTGTTCGGGGCTGATTGGGTATTCTTTTCGAAGAGTTTCAAACAAAGTATCCAGTTCCAAAGATGCTTTCTTAAAAAAACTCTCTTTTTCCAAAGGGATACTCAGAGGAAGTTCTTTATTCCCCACTTTCATTATAAATTTTATCTGTTTATTTTCCATTGTCTGCTGCTTTTATTTTTTTAAAAACGTAATTCCTTGGTCTATTTGTCTTATGAGCTCTTCTACAAATTTTTTTAATTCTCTTTTTTCTACTTCACTCATATGGGAAGAGCCAAGTATGCTTTTTAAATTATCTATTTTTTTATATTCTTCTATTATAGAATCTTTTTCTATTATTTTTGTTATCAAATTATTCCGTTCTTCTTTCAAAATCGTATTCTCCTCTGATACTTGCTTCCATTCTTTTACTAATAGAATTATTACCTTTTCTATATCTAAAAATCTTTTACTAAATTTATTTTCTCTTTGTATCATATCTTGGGTGTTCTATTTTTTATAATGTGAGAAATCTTCTAAAAGTATTCTAAAAGTTGTTCTTTTAACTACAAAAATATTCAATATATTTAAATAATTTCATCTCTTTTCTTTTTCTAATATAATTTTTTTTTATAAAATCTTTTTTATCCTTATTGTAGATTCTCAAAATTGATTTTTTTTATAAAAAAAACAAAAAGAAAGAGAGCATCTCATCAACGCTCTCTTTCTTTTTATATTTTATAAAGGCAAACACAACCCATAGTCCACTGTTGAAATCATGTGCTATATGGATAGAATTTAACTCTGCACCATCTGAATAAATATGTCGTTCATAGAAGGAACTTTTTCTACAAAGCTTTTTATCTGCACTTGTGATATAAGTTCTTGTAATAAAGCATTGGCAGAGAGTTCATTGAGTATTTTTATATGGGCAACGGTAATTTCTTCCTTTATTTCCGTAGAGATAATTTGAAAATGTACTTGGAGATGGGTAATAGTTCCGGTGTATTCTATCATAAAAGAGTTGTTTTTAAACTTTTCTTTTATTTCTTTTTTTTTACCGTCTAATATCTTTTTAGCCTTGTGTATCAGGACTACGTCATCACAAAGTTCTTCTATGGATTCCATTCTATGACTGGAAAAAATAATAGTGCTTCCGTTCTCTTTCAATTGAAGTATTTCGTCTCTTATCAAAAGAGCATTTACAGGGTCGAACCCTGAGAATGGTTCATCAAGAATAAGAAGCTTGGGTTTATGCAAAACGGTGGTTATAAATTGTATTTTTTGAGCCATTCCTTTAGAGAGGTCTTCTATTTTTTTATTTGCCCATTTTTCCATTTGAAATTTTTCAATCCATTCTTTTATATAGGGGACAGCCTCTTTTTTGGGCAATCCTTTCAATTGTGCAAAGTAGAGTAGTTGTTCTTCTACTTTCATTTTTTTGTAAAGTCCTCTCTCTTCTGGTAGATATCCTATTTGTTGCACGTCTAAATAAGAAATGGGATTTCCTCTAAAAAAGATTTTACCCGAATCGGGAGTGATTATTTGATTTATTATGCGAATAAGGGTTGTTTTTCCTGCCCCGTTCGGTCCCATAAGTCCTACAATAGTTCCTTCAGGGATAGATATACTCACATTATCAAGGGCTTTGTGAGTTCCGTAGGTCTTACAAATGTTTTCTGCTTTTAAAATATCCATTGTTATAGAACTTAGTTTTTATTTAATAAATAACAAAGGTACCTGCAATAGTTCCCGTGAGCATACAGGCAAGAGTAGCTGCCAATAAAGCTCTCATTCCTAATAAGGAGAGAGTAGATTGCTGATTAGGAGCCATTGCTCCGATACCGCCCACTTGTATAGCAATACTGGCAAAATTAGAAAAACCACAAAGGGCATACGTTGCTATCACAATGCTTTTATTGGATAAAATTCCTGTTTGTTTTATCTCCGCAAGGTTAAAATATGCTACAAATTCATTGATGACTGTCTTTTGTCCTAATAAACTTCCCAAAACAAGGGTATCCTTCCATTCTACTCCCATAATAAAAGCAAATACTCGGAAAAATTGTCCTAAAATATATTCTAAAGAAAGCCCTGAAAATCTGTTATTGGTGCTTTCTGCTATCATAGTATTCACTCCTAAAAGGTCTCCTATGTTAGCAATGAAAAAATTAAGGAAAGCAATGACCGCAATAAAAGCCATCAGCATACCTCCTACGTTGAGAGCTAATTTCAGTCCATCGGATGCTCCTGTGGAAAGAGCATCAATGAGATTGATTCCTAAAGATTCTTTGTTTACTTTGAGTTCTCTATCTATCTTTTCGGGTTCTGTCTGAGGAAGTAGAATTTTGGAGCAAACTATAGCAGCGGGAGCGTTCATTATAGAAGCACTCAATAGATAAGATGCAAAGCGAGCTTGCTCTATGGGGTCATCTCCTCCTAAAAATGCTATATATCCTCCCATAACGCTTCCAGCTATTGTTGCCATACCTCCTGCCATCAGGCATAAAATTTCTGATTTGGTCATTTTCGCAACAAAAGGTCGTATGAGTAGAGGGGCTTCCGTTTGACCTAAAAAAATATTCCCCGCTGCGGAGAGTGATTCTGCTCCCGAAAGCTTCATTGTCTTTGCCATTATCCATGCTATGCCAAAAACAATTTTCTGTAAAATACCTAAATAATACAATCCCGCAGATACAGTAGAAAAAAAGATGATGGTAGGCAATGCTTGGAATGCAAATAAAAAACCAAAGCTGTGTTTTCCTGTTGCTAAATCTCCAAATAAAAACTTCGCTCCTTCTGTGGAAAAACTTAAAAACTTTACAAATCCAGAACTTATAAGTCCAAAAAAACTTGTAATGAAAGGCACTCGTGTAATCATTATTCCAAAAAATATCTGTAGAGATATTCCCGTTAATACTAACTTCCAATCTATTGCTTTCTTGTTATTAGAAAATAAATAAGCGAACCCTATAAGTCCTAACACTCCTATAAGTCCTCTGATGTAATCCATATTATGGTTATATAAAGTAAATAAAATGAAAAATATAATTATTGAATATACTCTAAAAAATGTAAATTCTTGTTTTTTTTGCTTTCTATTCTAAAAATGAGATAAGAATATCTGCTCCAGTTTTGGAAAACCGTGTTGGCAAAAATTTATTTAATAGTTCCAGAAAAAAATTAGGGCTATTAAGGCAATGTTTTTGGAATTTTGTCATCAAATATCTGATGATTCTGTTTTTATCAATGGTTTTGATATAATAGACAGAGAATCAAAACTATTTTTATCTTTATTAATACTCTGTACAAATTAATTTCTTTTTCAATGTTAACTAATTCGGTTGCCTTTTAATAACGTTTTCTCGTATTAATTTGTTATTATTTCTGATATTTTTGTTCTTTAAATAATTCTCAATCTCAAATTCATTCTCTTTCGTGTTTTCATAATGATAATATAAAGAAATAAATCTTTGTTATTTTTCAAATTTTTCTTCTCATTTCCCTTCTTTTTTCATAAATATAAAAAAAGAAACTCTCCTCTCAATAAAAGAGGGAGGTTCCTTTTTATATAAGGTCGCATAAATATTTTACATGAGATATTTTTTATCTCAATAATTTTCGTTTTCAAAATATATTGGTAATTATATAATATGATTTCTATAAAATAAAAAAGAGCGGGTTTATGCCCGCCCTTTTGCATTCAAAGGTTCTTTATTTAATAGCAATCTGTTTTATTACCTTAGTCTCTATTTCTTTTTTAGGTATGGTAATAATAAGTTCTCCATTTAGGTAATTAGCGTCTATTTTATCGCTATTTACATTATTGGGTAAACTAAAGGACCGAGAAAAAGAACTAAAGCTGTATTCTCTACGAGTATATTTTTCTTTCTCATCTGTTTTTTCTGTTTTCTTCTCAGAGGAAATAGATAAGAGATTATGATCCAGGGATATTTTGAAATCTTCTTTTGTAAGACCCGGAGCACCAAAATGAATAGTATACTCTTTTTCGTTTTCTTTAATATTCACCGCAGGAATATTTGTACCCAGTGCTATTTTATTAAAATAATCTTGCTCAAAAACATCATCTAATAATGATGGAAAAGATGGGAACAAGAAATCGTCTTTTTTCCATTTAACTAAGCTCATAATTTTTATATTTTTAAGTGAATAATGTAATAAATAATTTCACTTATAAAAATACAATAGTGATATCATATATATTTATTGACATTTTGTCTGTTTTTTGTTTCAAAAACCGCCATTTTGTCCGTTTTTATGATTATTTCAAAAATGATGCTGAAATATTTGTTGTAATTATTGTTGAAACTGATAAATATACATATGTGTTATGAGCAAAAGTATTTGATTATTTTTTTCCTACAAAAGCATTCCAATTTTTATCTGCTGATGGTTTGAGAGATGTTCTATCTTTTTTCCATTTATCTAAGGTAACATTAAAATAGCTTTTATAGAACAAGTATACTTTTCCATCTATTATTTCAAAACTGGTAGGATCCACTTCTACTTTTTCTCCCACCTTTCCCATAGCATAAGCACACCATCCTCCGTATGCGGGTTCGTATTTGGAAGGGTTTGCATCAAATTCTTTTTTTGAATCTTCGGTGCAGAATAAATAATTAATTCCTTTGTATTGAGAGGTTATTTTTTTATTTCCCTTTTGAGGATTCTTTTTAAAATAAGAAACAGCATCATATCCATTATAAGCTATTTTGCCTTCTATAAGATTAAATTGTTTTTCTCTCGAGTATTCTTCTTGCCCGGCTACTTGTGTGAATACTCCCATTAGTAATATAAAAAAAATGTATTTCATTGTGATGTATGTTATGTGTATAATTATTAATTTACTTTTCTTTTTTGAAAATAAAAACAGTATTTCAATTCTAAATCTTTACTATTTTTATCTTTTTCAAGAGGAATGCAATGTTATATTTTTCTGTTAAAAATCCAAAAATATTCTAAAAAAATCTATTTTCACAAAAATAATCGGGATATATGCCATTATTTATTGTTTTTTTTCAATAGTACTATGTTTTCTATATGAGGAGTATGCGGAAACATATCCACAGGTTGTATTTCAGTGATAGTATATGTATTATGAAAAAAAGAAAGGTCTCTTGCTTGTGTTGATGGGTTGCAGCTAATATAGACAATTTTTTCAGGATAGGAATCTATGATTGTCTGTATGACCTGTGGATCCATACCTGCTCTGGGTGGGTCTGTAATAATTATGGAAGGATACCCATTTTTTTCAAAAAAATCTTTTTGGAGTATTTTTTTCGTATCTCCCATTTCAAAAAAGACATTTTCAATGTTATTCATAAGAGCATTTTCTTTGGCATCTTGTATGGCTTCTGGCACTATTTCTATGCCACATACTTTTTTTGCTTTTTCGGCGGATAGTAATGCCAAAGTTCCCGTTCCTGTATATAAATCATATACGACATCTTCTTTTTGAATATTCGCCATTCGGAGTGCATTTTTATAAAGATTCTCTGCTTGCAAAGGATTGGTTTGATAAAATGATTTAGGGCTTACTTTGAACTGCAAATTTTGTATTTTTTCTAAAAGAAATTTCTTTCCAAAAAAAAGAGATGCTTCTATATCGTGAAAAGTATCGTTCTTTTTCTTGTTAATAACATAATAAAGGGAGCTTATGAAAGAAAATTGTTCTTTTATACTTTCCAATAGTGCAAAAAGTTCTTTGTTTTCTTCGGAGACTTGGAGTATTACCATCACTTCCCCTGTAAGAGTAGTTCTTATAGTGAGAGTTCTTAAAAATCCTACGTGTAGACGAGAGTTATAAAATTCTAATTGTTTTTCTATGCAGTATTTTTTTATATAATTTCTTATATCGTTGCTTGGGGATGGTTGCAGATGACAATGTTCTACATCTACTACTTTATCAAACATTCCAATAGTATGAAAACCCAATCCGTTTTTATTGCTTATTTGGGTATCCAACTCTTTTTTTGAGAGCCATCTATGGTAAGAAAAAGTAAATTCTAGTTTATTTCTATAATATTGGGTAAGAGGAGAAGGTATAATAGGGTTTATGGGAGGATTATCTATCTTTCCAATCCGTCGTAATCCTTCTTCTGTGTTTTTTTGTTTGTAAAAAAGTTGGTCTGTGTATTTTATGTTTTGCCATTTACATCCTCCGCAATCCTCAAAATGTTTACAAAAAGGGGTGAATCTTTTATCAGAATAATGAGTAATAGTAAGAGGAATGGCATCAGCAAAATTTTTTTTCTTTTTTATGATTTGTAAATCAGCAATATCTCCTGGCACTAGTCCTTTCACAAAAATCACCATATTCTCATATTTTGCTACACATTTTCCGTCATCTGCCAGATCTTCTATCAGAATATCTTTTAGAATTGTGTTCGCACCGAAAAGTTTTTGTTTGTTCATTGTTTAAAAATCGACACACTTATTTGTAATTATTATTCATGAGTTTCATCTTGACTCGTTATGGATTCAAAAGCAAAGTGGTTATTCAAATCTGAGAGATTCTATAGGATCTAATTTTGATGCTTTTGAAGCTGGTAAATACCCTGATGAAATACCAACTATCATTCCTACAATAAATCCAATGATTATCCATAGCCATGGGATGCTAAATTGGTCGCTTCCTATAAAACTTGCAATGGTATTTCCTATCAATATTCCTAAAATAATTCCTGCGACACCGCCTATTTGTGTTATCATTATTGCTTCTATGAGAAATTGTTGTCTTATTTTTGTAGGAGATGCACCTATAGCTTTTCTAATCCCTATTTCACGGGTTCTTTCTGTAACAGAGACGAGCATAATATTCATAAGACCGATAGATGCTCCGAGGAGTGTTATAAATCCTATAGCAAAGGCACCAAGGCGTAAGTAGCCATTGGTAGTTTCTAACCTTTCCGATAAGGATATATTTCTTTCGACTGCAAAAGAGAGGGGGGTTCCTATTTGATCTTTTCTTATGATTCTCATTATTTCTGTGGCATAGCCCATAGCAGTTTCTATTTTTGATGGATCTTGGAGTGCTATGCGAATTCTAAAATCCAATTTTTTATTGGGGTCTACTCTTCTTGCTGCTTCCATGGGAATGAGAACTAATCTGTCCCGTCCATTGTCTCCGTTCATACTTCCTTGTTTTTCTAACAATCCCACTATTCTAAATTTGATTCCGTATGCTATGAGAAACTGATTAATGGGGTCTTCGTCTTTTTGAAAAAGGGCATTATATACTTCTGCACCAATAATCGCTACATTGACTCCATTTTTTGCTTCTAATGAGGAAAAATTTCTGCCGCTTTTGAGAGAAGCCCCCTGCACGGCAAGATAATTTTCATCACTCCCTCGTAATCTCATATTAGGGTTTGTTTTTTTATTACCCCTTTTGAGTTCAGATTGTCCTGATATGTTTACATTAACAGATGGGATTCCATACGTTTTATAGTTTTCCATAAACATTGCCATTTCATAATAGTTAATGGGTGGATATATTTTTTGTGCTGTTCCGTTATCGGAGCGTCCATCATGTTCAATAGACACCACATCAAAAGTATTTGCACCTAAACTGGCTACATTATTCAAGATAGATTCTTGTAAGCTGTCTATTGCAGTAAGTATTCCTACTAAGGAGCATATTCCTATTGCTACAATAGATGCAGTAAGGGATGCACGTAGGACATTTGCTTTTATTGATTTGATACCTTCTCTTATATTTTCTATGATTTGCATACAGTATTTTGTTTAGTTTTTAGAAAAAAGCCATTTAAAAAGAATTTTATAATTTATTTTTGTTCCATACATCAAAATTCCTATTCTATATATTTTTGATGCTATCCATGTAGTAAAGAGAAAACAGAGAATTATCAAAGACATAGAAAGGAGTATTTCCCATGTAGGAACATCGAAAGGGATCCGCATCATCATAATAATAGGGGAAGTAAATGGTATTATGGAGAGCCAAAAAGCGAAACTATCATGTGGGTCTAATAAAACTTTTCCTATCATCATAATAGAAATAATGAGAGGGCTGGTTATAGGGAGTATAAATTGTTGTGAATCTACCTCTGTGTCTACCGAAGCACCTATAGCAGCAAATAAAGCTCCATACACTAAATATCCTCCTAAGAAATAAAACAGAAAAAGCCCTACTATAAGAGGTATATTTACGCTATTTATAGATGATAGGGCTTCTGCAACTATATTATTTTCGGGGAGAGGGGGAGTAATAGAGGGATTAGGGATATCTAAGCTTTTAGATACGAGTTCGGTTTGGTTTTTAGATGGGTTGGTTGGGGTAACAAAGAAAAAACTTACTCCTCCTAATATGGTGGTAGTAAGTATTATCCATAGGGCAAGCTGAGTCATACCAACTGCTCCGATTCCTAATATTTTACCCATCATAAGTTCCATAGGTTTTACAGAAGAAACAATTATTTCTACTACTCTATTTGTTTTTTCATCCATCACACCTCGCATTATCTGTGTTCCATACCCAAATATAAATATGTATATTAAAAAAGAAGAAATGTATCCTACAATTGTAGCTACTAAGGAACTATTTTCTTGTTCTTCTCCTTCTGTAATGCTAATGGTGGAAATATCAATATCTGCTTCTAAAGAATCTAATGAACCTTGAGAAATACCAGATTGTATTAATTTTTTTTCTTCAATAGTGAGTTCTATGGTATTTTCTATGTTTTCTAAAAGTTTGATGCTCGGTTTGGAAGTGGAATAAAAAGTAATTCCATGTGGTTTTTTGTTATCTATATCTATTGATGGGATATATAATAGTCCGTAATCATCGCTCTTTTCTAAATTACTTTTTGCTTCTTCTAATTCTGATTCTATAAAAGTAAATTGTAATTCATCGGTATTTGTAAATTTCTTTTTAAAAAAACCTGCCTTATCTATGATAGAGATTTTTTTATCCGTCCCCGATAATGTAGCAATATAAGTCGGTAATAACATTATAAGAACGAGAGACAGGGGACCTAATATGGTTGCCACCAGAAAAGATTTTTTTCTTACCCTGGTGATATATTCTTTTATAAAAATTAAAATACATTTGTTCATAATATAATGATCATTTTTATGGTTAGTTATTTGAAATATTGGCAAATAAAAATTATTTTGTAGTAGTAATCTGTTTTAAGATGCATTTGGTTCTCGTATTTTTTGTGTCATTTCTAACGAAAATCCTGTTATCTGTGCAATAAATACGTTGTCCATGCCACTTGCTATTAAGTTTTGTACTATGTTTATTTTTTCGTGTTCTGCACGTTTTTTTTCTTGTTGTAGCTGTGTTTTTGTTTCTTTTGCTT
>JASGCU010000005.1:0-5602 GCA_030053935.1 Chitinophagaceae bacterium | reverse complement strand
TTTTGCTTCTTTTACTAGCTCTTTTTCTTGTTGTAGTTCTTGTTCTGCTAAGGCGAGTTTCATTTTTACGAGGGTTACTTTTCCTCTTTCA
The DNA here is from genome assembly GCA_030053935.1 of Chitinophagaceae bacterium. Lineage (NCBI taxonomy): Bacteria > Pseudomonadati > Bacteroidota > Chitinophagia > Chitinophagales > Chitinophagaceae > Chitinophagaceae bacterium. The sequence goes on along the minus strand of JASGCU010000005.1, from coordinate 5,511 downwards.
TCTTGTCCTCGCATACTCAGATAATCGTATGCTCCCAGTTCTTGTTCACTCCAATTAAATTTATTTGCCATTTGATATGCTAATAACAAGCCCTTATCAGTAGTACTTTTAGGAATATCATTTAGTTTATTTGAATTCTTTAGAAAAAAGCCCATTGTTCTGTAATGGTAAAGCATTCTTCATTCTTTCTTATCAAATTTCAAGAGTTCTACAAAATTATATTCTGTTCCCTTTAGCTCGTGAGCGTCTGTTTTGGCATCCAATAAAATATGCCTCGTAAGATAACTGGGATTACTAAAAAAATTAAATTTAATAACTCCTATAAAAATAAGGGGATTGAAAATCACATACTCTTTTCCTTCTGCAATTTGACTCACAAAATCCTTATTTGTATAATAATGCACACGGTTTTCAAATCCATCCGGTTCTTCTACTTGCATCTCTACTATGTAATTTTTTTTCTTTTCATCTATCACTTTTACATCTAAAATAGATTGCTTTTTTTTCTTACCTCTGGCAATTGATACGGAGGTTTAAAATCAATATACATAGTTTTGCTTCCATCAGCAAGTCCTAATACAGCATTGAGAAAGGAAAGGAGTATCTCATGACTTTGCTCACATCCAAAAATTTTCCTAAAAGCCACGTCATTTGTTACATTTACAAATTTGTTTATCATAATAATATATTAAGTTTTTATGGAATAGTAATATGATAATTTTTAATTAAAAATAAACATATTTAAAAAATTCTCTATTATTTCTCTTTTATAAAAAATAAAAAATTTAAATAACTCTCTCACAATGTATATGATACCAGATAAAAACAAAGCGGCGATAGGATTTATATTCATTACTTTATTAATAGATGTGATAGGAGTAGGGATTATAATACCTGTATTCCCTAAATTAATAGCGGAGCTCACTCATGAAACAAATAGTTCTTCTGCTCGTTATGGTGGATGGTTGTTCTCATCTTATGCTATAATGCAATTTTTATTTGCTCCTATTTTAGGAGGGCTTAGTGATAGATTTGGAAGACGCCCTGTTATCTTGTGTTCTTTATTTGGATTTGGAGTGGATTATCTTATTCTTTCTTTTGCTCCCAATATTACTTGGTTATTTATAGGACGTATCTTAGCAGGTATCACAGGTGCAAGTTTTACAGTCGCTTCCGCTTATATTGCTGATATAAGTACTCCCGAAAAAAGAGCACAGAATTTTGGTATCATTGGAGCATCTTTTGGTTTAGGATTCATTATAGGTCCTCTTATAGGAGGGTTATTAGGACAATTCGGTTCTCGTGTTCCATTTTATGCTGCTGCATTTTTAGTGTTTCTCAATGGAATATATGGAATTTTCATACTCCCCGAATCACTCGCTCCCGAAAACCGAAGAAAATTTGATTGGAAAAGAGCAAATCCCATAGGTTCTTTTATAAAATTACAAAAGCATAAAGATATACTGTTATTACTCATAGTTTTTTTTCTGGCATACACTGCCTCACATTCATTACAAAGCACATGGACGTTCTTTGTCATTGAAAAATTTCAATGGAATGAAAAAATGATAGCATTCTCTTTGGCTTTTGTAGGAATAATGGCTGCTATAGTCCAAGGAGGGCTTATAAGATTCATTATTCCTAAACTTGGAGTATATAAAACCCTCATAACAGGTATTTGTATATCTGCTACCAGTTATTTTTTGTATGTATTTGCCTCTGAAGGGTGGATGCTCTATCCTATTATATTTCTTGCTTCTTTTGGGGGAGTAGCAGGTCCGGCTATACAAAGCATCACAACTCAAAAAATACCCTCTAACGAACAAGGAGAACTTCAGGGGATAACAACCAGTTTGATGAGTATAGCATCTATAATAGGTCCTTTTGTGATGACGTATATTTTTTATTCTTTTACAGCAGATAAAAATGCCCCTCTATATTATTTTCCTGCCGCTCCATTTATATTAAGTTGTGTATTAGTATTATGTTCTCTTCTATTCGTATATATATATATCCATAAAGAGAAAAAACAACCGAGAAATGTATCATAAAAAGAACTATTTAATATTTTTATGCCACAAACACACGAATGTATTTATTTTTCATTATACAAATCCTGAAAGGATGAAAAAATCATAATTTTATCTCTTTAAGATTTGTATAAAATCATTTTTTATTCACTGATTAAAATAATAGATAAAGAGTTACCATCTAACTAAAAATGTTTTTAGAACTTAAACCGAAAGTTTTATATTTTGTTTCATCATAAAAAAGAAAAAAAATACTTCAAAAAAAAATATTTGAAAAAAAGAAAAAAAAGAGTAACTTGCATTTATACGCTTGAAAACTTAAAAATAGATTTGCATTACAATAATTAACTAAAAACAAAAATGGTTTTATATTTTTTATTTGAAGAGTTAAGAATAGATATTATAGGATATAAGTGGAAAGGAGAGTTTCAAATATTTTTGAAATGCTTTTTTTCTTATTATCTAAAAGCTATTTTTTTATATTTTAATATATTATTATTAATGGCACAAAAAACCAATATTTTATAAATGGAAGGTTTTTGTGTCTTTTTTATTTTTAAAGCGTATCTATATTATTTAATATATTAATAATTTAATTTTTTAAAAGTCAATTTATGAAGTTTATAGTAAGTAGTTTCATTTTATGTATGCTCATAGTATCATTAGTACAAGCACAAGGGGTTACCAGTGCAAGTTTAAATGGTAGAGTATTAGATGACAAAGGTGAAGGGGTACCAGGGGCAAATATTATTGCAACGCACACACCCTCTGGATCAGAATATGGAAACATCTCTCAGCTGGATGGCTCATTTGCTGTTCCTGGTATGAGAATTGGTGGTCCGTATACAGTAAAGATAAGTTTTGTAGGTTACAAAGAAGTAACGTATACAGATATTTATTTGAGTTTAGGAAGCGAGGTTACTTTACCCGATGCAAAGCTGGTGACAGAAGATCTGCAGTTGGAAGCAGTAACTATTGCGGCATCAAGAGATGATGTTTTTAATGGAAATAAAACAGGTGCAGGCACTAATATCACCAAAGAAGCCTTTGCTTTACCTACATTAGGACGTTCTATCAATGATTTTACCCGATTAACCCCTCAGCTCAGCGGCTCAGGTTCTTTTGCAGGATATGATTCAAGATATACAAATCTTACTTTAGATGGAACAGTGTTTAACAGTAGCTTCGGATTAGGATCAGGATCGGTTGGCGGTAGAACTAATGCTGCTCCCATATCCTTAGATGCTGTAGAACAGATACAGGTAAATATTGCTCCTTACGATGTGCGTCAGGCAGGTTTTTTAGGAGCAGGTGTCAATGCAGTTACCAGAAGCGGAACAAATGAATTTTCTGGCTCTATCTTTGTAAACAATAGAAATGAAAATTTCGTAGGGAACAAAGCAAGAACGGTAGATGTGGTAGCAACCAAGTTTAATGTAGTCCAATCGGGATTTAGATTAGGCGGTCCTATTATTAAGAATAAAGTTTTTTTCTTTGTAAATGGAGAATTAGAACAGAGAACAGATCCTGCTCATCCTTTTTTAGCAAATGAAGGAGGGCAAACAGAAGGCGGGAATACTACTCGAGTTCTTAAAAAGGATTTAGATGATCTCAGTAGCTTTCTCAAGAATAAATACGGCTACGAAACGGGTGACTATCAGGGATATAACTTTGCAATACAAAGTTATAAACTCATAGCAAAATTAGATTTTAATATTAATAGAAATAATAAATTCAGTGTTCGCTATAGCTTCTTAGGTTCTTCTCGAGATCAGATTATTTCTAGTAGCACTTCATTAGGGCTTTCTGGAAATAGAATAGGAATTCAAGCGCTCAGTTATACAGCATCTAATTATGTGCAATTAGAGAACGTTCACTCAGTAGTAGGGGAATTAAACTCTACCTTTGGAGGAGGAAAATTTTCTAATGTATTACAAATCGGCTATACTTCTCAGATAGAAGACAGAGAGAAAATAAAAACTCTTTTCCCTTTTGTAGAAATATTGAATGGCGGGAGTACTTATATAAGTTTTGGTTCGGAGCCATTTACTCCTAACAATCAATTGAATTATAGCACTTTTCAAATACAGGATAATTTTACTTATTATTTTAATAAAAATCATGTATTTACAGCGGGATTCAATTTAGAATATTTTTCATTTAGAAACGTATTTTTTCCAGGTTCGCAGAGTGTTTATGTGTATAATTCTTTATCGGATTTTTATGCTGATACAGATGCTAATACTACCAATAATCCAACAGTGAGAAGGTTTCAGTTACGGTATTCTGCTTTAGAAGGGGGCGGAGAACCCGTGCAACCTACCAAAGTAACCTATACAGGATTATATATACAGGACGAATGGCATATAGGAAAAAACATAAAAATAACACCTGGTATCAGAGTAGATATTCCTTTTTTCGAAAGCACAGGATTAGAAAACCCTGTAGTAAGTGGATTATCATTTAATGATGCATTAGGAACTTCGGGATATAAAATAAATACGAGCACTCTTCCAAAAGCAAGTCCTCTTTTTTCTCCCCGAATAGGATTGAATTGGGATGTGTTTGGAAATAAAACTTTACAGATACGAGGAGGAACAGGGATTTTTACAGGGCGTCCCGTATTTGTCTGGATTTCTAACCAAATAGGAAATAACGGCATGCTTACAGGATTTATTCAAAACGATAATACCAAAACAAATCCTTTTAATCCTAATCCTGCAACCTATATTCCCGCAAACGCATCAGACCCTGCTAACAAACCAAAGTCAGTAGAAATTGCCGCTAGCGATCCAAACTTTAAATTCCCGCAGATATGGAGAAGTAATATTGCTTTTGATCTCAAAATACCTGGAGGGCTTATCTTTACCACAGAATTTTTATACTCCCAAGATGTGCAAGGAATTGCATATTTCAACGCAAATCTCCCTACAAATCAAGGAGTATATAAAGGAACTGATGGGAGGACTCATTACTGGAGATTCCCTACTACTGTCACCAGTGGTGTGATAACAGGAACAGCAGTGAATAGAATTCCCGAAAATAATACCTCTACATTTACTGCTACAAGTGCAGAAGTATTCAGTAATAACACGGGAGGATATGCTACTTCTCTCACTTTTAAGTTAGAAAAGACAGTAGAAAAAGGATTCTTTGGCTCTGTGGCATATAACTTCGGAGTATCCAAAAGTAAAATTGACCCAGGATCTATAGCATCGGGATCATGGACAAGTAATGCTATTTATGGAGACCCCAATGATCCAGGTATCGCTTTTAATAATAATGACCAGAGACATAGAGTAGTAGGTGCTTTAGGGTATAGAATAGAATATGGAAAATTTGGAGCAAGCCAATTTTCTCTCTTCTGGGAATCTCGTAATCAAGGAAGATATAGTTATATTTATTCTACGGATATGAACGGAGATAGGGCAACAAACGACCTCATCTATGTTCCTACTAACGCTGAGAATACCCAAGAGAT
>JASGCU010000004.1:63840-71539 GCA_030053935.1 Chitinophagaceae bacterium | reverse complement strand
CTTCTGTTTTTCCCGTATGATTATATACCATATCCATAATAACACCTATTCCATTTTTATGAAGTGTCTGAACCATTTGTTTATATTCTTTTATCCTTGTAATGGGGTCAAAAGGATCACTCGCATAAGAACCTTCTACGGCATTATAATTCTGAGGATCATATCCCCAATTAAAATTGTTCTTTTCTAATGTAGTTTCATCTATGCTGTAAAAATCGAATGTAGGTTGTAGATGCACATGTGTGACCCCTAATTCTTTTATATGATCTAACCCTGTGGATTGGTTGTAAGAATTTACGGTATTTGTTTCCGTAAGTCCTAAATATTTACCTTTATTTTTTATTCCTGAACTTTTAGATACAGATAGATCTCGGAGATGCAATTCATAAATAATAGCTTCATTTTTATGAGCTAATACAGGTGTTACATCATTATCCCATCCATTGGGGTTGGTTTCTTTCATATCTATTATAGCACCTCTTTTTCCATTAACGCTTACCGCTGTCGCATACATATCAGGGGTTTCTAACAGTTCTTTTCCATCTATAGTTACGATTTGTATGGTGTAAAAATATCCTTTAAAATCTCCTGTGAGATTGATTCTCCAAATTCCATTAATAGAACTATTCGCAACTCCATTACTCATTTCCACTACTTCTTTTGGATTTACAGCATCCCAAGAGGTATATAACCGTAGTAATACTTTACTGGCTGATGGAGCCCATACTTTTAATACTGTTCTTTCTGAAGTATACAACAACCCCAAGTCATTCTCTGAGTAAGTAGGGTAGGTAGAGTATTCCTTTAATTTCATTTCTATACATCTATTATAAAATACCATTATGATAAATATTGCGAAAAGAAAAACAAACTTTTTTCTCTTTATTGTATGTATTGATAGTGTTTTTTTATTTATTTTTGTAATATATACATTCATATTTATTATTGTGTGAAAAGTATTGAGTAAAATAGCACTGATTAAGAATAATGATAACTTTTCTACAAATATACGTATTATTATTGTTTTTTATACAAATAATCAAGAAATTATCTGATTTAATTAATAAAAATGGAAAATTATACAGAATATAAAAGTTTATCACTCTCACAGGTAGCGGAAGAAATACTCAAGTTTTGGAAAGAAAATAATATTTTTCAAAAATCTATACAATTAAAAGAAGGTAACCCACCATTTACTTTTTATGAAGGACCACCGTCTGCAAATGGCACCCCAGGTATCCATCACGTAATGGCAAGAACTATAAAAGATATTTTTTGTAGGTATAAAACATTACAAGGGTTTCAGGTAAAGCGAAAAGGAGGTTGGGATACCCACGGACTCCCCATAGAACTACAGGTAGAAAAAGAACTCAATATTACCAAAGAAGACATTGGAAAAAAAATAAGTATAGAAGCATATAACCAAAAATGCCGAGAATCTGTTATGAAATATACAGCAGAATGGAATAAAATGACAGAAATGATGGGATACTGGGTAGATTTAGAAAACCCATATATTACCTATAATAGTGAATATATAGAATCTGTTTGGTGGATACTCAAATGCTGTTTCGAAAAAGGGCTTTTATATAAAGGATACACCATTCAGCCATATTCTCCAGCAGCAGGAACAGGACTAAGCTCCCACGAACTCAACCAACCAGGAGCGTATAAAGACATTACAGACACCACCGTAACCGCTCAATTCAAAATCAAAAATACCGAAAACGAATATATACTTGCATGGACAACCACTCCATGGACACTTCCAGCTAATAACGCCTTGGCGGTAGGAAAAGATATCCAATACCTGAAAATAGAAACCATCAATATCTATACTTATAAAAAAATAAAAGTCATATTAGCAAAAGAAAGATTATCTGCTTATTTTGATACTAAAAACCAAAAAAATAAAGAAGAACTCAAACAGATACTTGATGCCATAACAAGTCAAAACAATACACTCATTAACAAAAGTAATGCTCCTTATTGTATTTTAGAAGAAATGAAAGGTTCAGACCTATCAGGTATAGAATACGAACAACTTTTTCCCATAATTCCATTATTAAAACCTGCTTTTACGGTTATTTGTGCCGATTTTGTTACTACCGCTGACGGAACAGGTATAGTTCATATATCTAAAACATTTGGAGCTGATGACTATAAGGTTTCGGTTCAAAATAAGATACCAGGAGTATTCGTAAAAGATGAAAATGGAATGGAAACCCCAATAGTTGATAAAAAAGGAAAATTTGTAGATGAAGTAGGTGAATATTTATTACAAAAAATAAAAAAATGGAGCATACATACTCATAAAGTATTTCAAAAAGATTCTTTCTACGTGAAAAACTATTTAGAAGAAAATGAAAAAGATGCCCAATATAAATCCACAGATGTTATTATTTCTATCATTTTGAAACAAGAAAACAAAGCATTTTTAGTGGAAAAATATGTCCATCCTTACCCACACTGCTGGAGAACCGATAAGCCCGTATTATATTATCCATTAGAATCATGGTTTCTCAAAACAACTGCTTTAAAAGATAAATTAGTAGAAAGAAACAATACTATTAATTGGAAACCCGAAGCGACCGGAAAAGGAAGATTTGGAAACTGGTTAGAAAACCTCGTAGATTGGAATCTCAGTAGAAGTAGATTTTGGGGAACTCCACTGCCTGTATGGGTTACCAAAGATAAAACCGAAATGAAATGTATTGGTTCTATAGAAGAACTCCAAAAAGAATCTCAAAAAGCAGTCAAATACGGATTTATGAAAAAAGAAATAGACATACAAAAAATAGACCTTCATAGACCTTATGTAGATGAAATAATATTAGTAAGCGAAAAGGGAACACAGATGCACCGAGAACCTGATTTGATAGATGTTTGGTTCGACTCAGGTGCTATGCCCCTAGCACAATGGCATTATCCTTTTGAAAATGCCGATATCTTTGAAAAAAGCTATCCCGCTGATTATATTTCCGAAGGGGTAGATCAAACACGAGGATGGTTCTTTACACTCCACGTCATTGCCACTCTTTTACAAGAATCCTCCCCCCAAATCCAAAAGATAAACGAAAAAGTAAATAAGAACGCCGTCGCCTTCAAAAATGTCGTTTCCACAGGATTAGTGTTAGATAAAAACGGAGAAAAAATGTCAAAAAGAAAAGGCAATACTATAAACCCTTTTACCCTCATGGAAACAGAAGGAATCGATGCCATCCGTTGGTATATCATCACTAACTCCCACCCATGGGAAAACCTCCGATTTGATACCGAAGGTGTAAAAGAAGTACAAAGAAAATACTTCGGTACCCTTTTCAATACCTATACTTTTTTTGCTCTCTATGCAAATATAGATAATTTTTCTATGGATGAGATGAATGTGATACCTATTGAAAAACGCCCCCTCTTTGATAGATGGATTTTAGGAAAACTACAAGAACTCATACAAAATACTACCCTTCACTATGATAACTACGAAGCAACTCCCGCATGCCGTTTGATAGAAGAATTTGCCATAGACCAACTTTCTAATTGGTATGTTCGGCTCTCTCGAAAAAGATTTTGGATAGGAGAAATGACCCTTGATAAAAAATCTGCCTACGAAACCCTCTACCAATGCCTGATGGTCATTGCACAACTATCCGCTCCCGTAACCCCATTTTTCTCCGATTGGCTCTATAGAAATCTCACCAATAATATCCGACAAAAAGCAATCCAGTATAAAACACCCATTCAATACGAATCTGTCCATCTTACCTCTTTGGTAAAACCAGAACCCCACATTATAGATGAAACACTTATACAAAGCAATGAACTTGCCCAACAGGTATGCTCATTAGTCCACTCCCTCCGTAAAAAAAATAACATAAAAGTAAGACAACCCCTTTCAAAATTACTCATCCCTATACTCAAACCACAACAAAAAAAACTACTCTCTCTCGTAGAAGAACTCATAATGTCTGAAGTCAACGTAAAAAAAATAGAATACATAGAAGACGACTCAAAAATTATTGTAAAAACCATAAAGCCCAACTTCCAAATACTCGGAAAAAAATACGGTCCACTCTTAAAACAAATATCCGACACTATAAAATTATTTTCCGAACAAGATAAAAAACAATTAGAAGCAAACAGATTTATAGAAATACATATACAAAACCAACCCATAAAAATAGAACTTTCCGATGTAGAAATACAATCACAAGACATACCCGGATGGACAGTAGCATCTGAAAAAGGTATCACTATCGCATTAGATATAACTCTCACAGAAGAACTCAAACAAGAAGGTATTGCAAGGGACTTCGTCAATAAAGTGCAAAACATAAGAAAAAATAATAACTTAGAAGTATCAGATAAAATAAACATTGTAGCTACTACCTACTCTCTTTTAGAAAAAAATGCTCTGAACACACATAAAAAATACATCTGCACAGAAACCCAATGTATAATTTTTTCTCTCCAATACCCCATAGAAAATACATCCATAGAAATGAAAGTAGAAATAGAAAAAAACAAAAATTGAACCCACTCTATTTTTATTTTTTTTAATCAGCCTTCTAAATCAGTGCTATCAGCCTTCTAAAACAAAGGAACCCTCATGAAACCGATACTTCCTAACGCTGATTAAAAAATATAAATTATTATGGACCTCTCAGAACAAAAAATCCGCGTCATCCAGATTCTATAAGATAATACTGAAACGTGGATAACGCAGATTTTTTAGTACCATTGCGAATTAAAAATATAATAACACAAATGAAAACAATACTCAAAAAACTATTAGAATACGAATCCCTCTCCCGAAAAGAAGCGAAAGAAATACTCATTCATATGACCAACGGACAATACAATTCCAGTGAAATATCCTCTTTCCTAACAATATACATGATGAGGAGCATTACCGTTGAAGAATTAGAAGGATTTAGAGACGCTTTATTAGAAGTATGCATCTCTTTAGATGTGAGAGAATATGATTTGATAGATATCTGTGGCACAGGAGGAGATGGAAAAGACACTTTTAATATATCTACTATATCTGCTATAGTAGCCGCTGCTTCGGGACAGATGGTTGCTAAGCACGGAAATGTAGGGGTATCTTCCTCAGTAGGATCTTCTAATATATTAGAATATCTCGGATACACCTTTACAAATGATACCTCTCTTCTCAAAGAACAACTGGAAAAAACAGGTATTTGCTTTCTCCACGCACCACTTTTTCATCCCGCTCTGAAACATGTAGCCCCTATTAGAAAAGAACTCGGACTAAAAACATTTTTTAATATGATTGGACCCCTCGTAAACCCCGCATTCCCAAAAAAACAAATGATAGGAGTGTTTAGCTTAGAACTCGCAAGAACGTACGGATATATGTTTCAAAAAACAGAAACCAAATTCGCCATTGTCCATTCCCTAGATGGATATGATGAAATTTCCCTCACCGAAAAATGTAAAATAATATCAAATACAGGAGAATCCATTATGTCACCCTCAGACCTCGGCTTTGAAACCATAAATCCCCAGAACATTATTGCAGGAAAAAATATAAAAAACTCTGCTGAAATCTTTGTGAACATACTCAACGGAACTGCTACCAAAGAACAAACAAATGTAGTACTAGCAAATGCAGGTTTGGCTCTCTCACTCTCCACACCCTCCAAAAATATCCTCGATTCCATACAAATAGCAAGAGAAACCATACAATCTCAAAAAGCATTCCGACTCCTTAAAAAAATTTTGTAACTTGTGAAATATCTCATAAAGAGATGTACCACATCATAATATATTCTATAATAAATAAAACATAACACCATGAACAAAAGTACAATAGACGAAATGAAATTAGAGTGGAAAAAAGAAAAATTTGACAAAGAAAAAAAATATAAAAAAACTTCCCGATGGAGAAAAAACCAGCTCATTACCCAGTGCTTTCTCCTTTTAGAAAGGTTTGGGACATTGTTTTATGTAGACCGTGCATCGAAAGGGCAAACCCAAAGAGGTATAAACAAAAAATTTCAATATGCTATGCAGCTCATAAGTAATGAAAATATGGAATCACGAATGAGAGGCATTAATACCCTTAACAATATTGCCCAAGATAATAAAGATTCCCAATCCCCATTCGCCTACTACTCCGAATCCATCTTCAAAATACTCTGCTCCTATATCCGTGGCAAAACTCAAGAAACAGAGTATCAAAAAAATTACAAAGACAAACCATCCCCAGAGATTCAGTCCATAATAGATGTTCTCTTTAAAGATAAAAAACACAGAGAAGTGTATAAAAACTATACAGCAGACCTTCAAAGTACTTATTTAGTGGGAGCTAATTTTGAACTTGCTTCTCTCAACAGTGCTAATTTTAGTAAAGCAAATTGCCAAGGTGCTAATTTTTATTTAGCCAAGTGTGAGCATACCAATTTTACAGAAACCTTTTGCAAAAAAACCGACTTTAAGCACGCCAAATGCAAGAAAGCCGATTTTAAAAGAGCCAATTGTAGTAATGCCGATTTTAAAAAAAACCATTGCAGTAAGGCAAATTTTTATCAAACGAATTGCAGGACTGCAAATTTTGATAGAGCCGATTGCGAGGGAGCTAATTTTACCGCATCTCTATGCGAAGGAGCAAGTTTTTGGCACGCCCAATGCCAAGGCGCAGTTTTCCTGAATGCCAAATGTATAGGCACAACTTTTGAACACGCAAATCTCGACACCACATATCTCATCAATATTATGATAAATGAACAAACCCGATTTGATGCTACGAGTATGAAAGGGACTACTTGTTATCAAACTTTTCAAGATGATACCGATATTTACGAATATTATATACGTTTCTACCGTCAAACTTTTATAAAAGATCCCCTCTTGCTTCGCAGAATAGAAGAAGATAAAATCAAGACAGGCATTTTAACTGATATAGAGAGAGAAACGCTGTTTCAAGTACTAGATCTTCCTTTTGATCCAAAAAACAATCTATCCCCCGAAGATTATTATCAAAAATACCCACAAGATATATGGGGATTCTATAAAGTATGAATTATGAGATATTACGAATGAACCTTAATATTACGCGAAGGTTCGTCAAATAAATATCAAAATTAATGGGAAATATCTTGCAAAGAAATAATATCGCATCATAATATATTTTTTATATGAATCATAACACAATGGAAAACAATAAAAAAAACGAGGAAATCCCTAATTGTGAACAAAAAAAGGTTGAGTTAGATGAGAGGAGGATTCAAATAGAGGAAAATAAATTGAATTGGGAGCAAACAAAATTTGAGAAAGAAAAAAAGTATAAAATTACTGCGGGATGGGAAAAAGCGAAAGTTTTTGCTCCGTATATTCTGTCTGCAGGTGTGTTTTTAGGATCATATTTCGGATATCTTGAATTCCAAAATAGTAGAAGAATTATAGAGATACAAAACAAGAATATAGAGTTGCAAACCCGAAACTCTATAGACCAAAGATTTAAAGATGCTATACAGCTCCTGGGGAATGAAAATATGGGATCTCGGCTCGGAGGTATCTATGCCCTCAACAATATTGCCCAATCTACCAGAGATCCCGATTCCGAATATGCCAATTACTCCGAATCCATCTTCAAAATCCTCTGCTCCTATATCCGAGATAAAACTCAAGACAGCAATTATCAAAAAAAATACAAAGACAAACCATCCATAGAGAT